>NZ_OY782494.1 GCF_963677715.1 uncultured Bacteroides sp. | reverse complement strand
GCGACAAAGCTTTCTGCTCGGGAGGAGATCAAAACGTAAAGGGACGCGGTGGCTATATCGGCAAAGATGGTGTGCCCCGTTTGAGCGTACTAGACGTTCAAAAGCAAATCCGTTCCATCCCCAAACCCGTTATTGCTGCGGTCAATGGTTATGCCATCGGCGGCGGACATGTGCTTCATGTAGTATGCGACTTGTCTATTGCTTCGGAGAATGCTATCTTCGGACAAACCGGCCCTCGCGTAGGTAGTTTCGATGCAGGCTTCGGCTCTTCGTATCTGGCTCGTGTGGTCGGACAAAAGAAGGCGCGCGAAATATGGTTTCTCTGCCGCAAATACAACGCACAAGAAGCGTTGGATATGGGTTTGGTAAACAAAGTAGTGCCTTTGGAGCAACTGGAAGACGAATATGTGCAATGGGCGGAAGAAATGATGCAACTCAGTCCGCTGGCTCTGCGCATGATTAAAGCCGGACTGAATGCCGAGCTCGACGGACAGGCCGGAATACAAGAGCTGGCCGGAGATGCCACCATGCTTTACTACATGACCGATGAGGCACAAGAAGGCAAGAATGCATTTCTCGAGAAGCGCAAGCCCAACTTCAAGCAGTATCAAAAATTACCTTAACAAAACAATGTATATAATAGAAATCACGCCCCGACTGTTGCATTTCAAACAGCCGGCCGGAACCTCCCGCGGAACCTATACCACCCGTAAAGTATGGTACATTCTCCTCTCGTCTACCGAGCATCCCGAACGAACAGGCATCGGCGAGTGCGCTCCGCTGCCTAACCTGAGTTGCGACGATGTGCCCGATTACGAACAAATACTTGCCGACGCTTGTCGTCAGCTAGAAAAAAAAAGGTACGTTCTGCACAGATTCCTTGCGCAACTACCCCTCCATTCTGTTTGGCCTGGAAACCGCCTTGCGGCATTATGAAACAGGCAGTTGGGCGTTATGGAATACTCCCTTTTCCCGTGCCGAAGCCGGTATTCCTATTAACGGGCTCATCTGGATGGGCGATTATAAGAAGATGCTTAGCCAGATAGAACAAAAGATGCAATCGGGCTTCCGTTGCATCAAATTAAAAATAGGAGCAATCAACTTTGAAGAAGAATTAACGCTCATCCGCCACATCCGTGCTCACTTTTCGGCCAAAGAGATAGAACTTCGTGTAGATGCCAACGGCGCTTTCTCACCTGCGGATGCCCTCGAAAAGCTGAACCAATTGGCCGAACTCGATTTGCATTCCATCGAACAACCCATCCGTGCCGGACAGTGGGAAGAGATGGCACGATTAACCGCGGCAACTCCTCTGCCCATTGCATTGGATGAAGAACTGATCGGTTGCCATACCGTTGCCGGCAAACGAGAATTACTGGCGGCCATCCACCCCCAATACATCATACTAAAACCGTCTTTGCACGGAGGCATCTGCGGAGGAAACGAATGGATAGAAGAGGCGGAAAGACAAGGCATAAATTGGTGGATTACCTCAGCGCTCGAATCGAACATCGGGCTCAATGCCATAGCACAATGGTGCGCCACGTTCAATAACCCCCTGCCGCAAGGATTGGGTACGGGACAACTGTTTACCGACAATGCAAATATGCCGCTGCAGATACGGAAAGATTGTCTATGGTTCTGCCGGAGATTTAAATACGTTTTTTGTTATTCATCGTGTGAGATTAAAAAGTACTTATTGCAAATTCAAAGAATGATGAACTTAAAAAGAGAAGAACAGCAACTAATCCTTGAAGGCAAAGCCTATTCCGTTGAAGCAATAAGCCAACTAATAGCCACAACACCACGGGGCTCCTCCCCTTTTCTTGAGGAACTTTATCTGTTTCTGAAAGATTGGTTCAGCCCGTCTCCTACCATCACCGTGCATACTTCCGGTTCTACGGGAACACCAAAGCAATTAACCGTACTTAAAGAACAAATGATGCAAAGTGCCCGCCTCACCTGCGAGTACCTGAATCTGCAAGCCGGAGACAGTGCGTTGCTTTGCATGCCACTGCAATACATTGCCGGCAAAATGATGGTGGTACGTGCCTTGGTTGCCGGACTGAATCTTATTTTGCGAACTCCTTCGGGCCACCCCATGGCAGAGGTAGACACTCCCGTTCATTTTGCCGCCATGGTTCCGTTACAAGTATACAACTCACTGAGGGTGCCCGAAGAGAAAGAACGCCTCGGTCGGATAAAGATACTTCTCATCGGCGGCGGAGCCATTGATGCAGCTCTGGAAACCGAAATCAAACAATTGCCCAACACGGCCTATTCTACTTACGGCATGACCGAAACCCTTTCGCACATTGCTCTTCGCCAACTGAACGGAGCCAATGCTTCTTCCCGTTATCAGCCGTTTTCTTCCGTCAGCCTCTCCTTATCGGCCGATAACACCTTGGTGATAAATGCCCCTTTGGTATGCAACGATCAATTAAAGACAAACGATGTGGCCCGACTATTCGATGACGGCACATTTAACATTCTGGGCCGAAAAGATAATATTATAAATAGCGGAGGGATAAAAGTACAGACAGAAGTAATCGAAGAAATTCTCCGTCCGGAAGTACCGGTGGCTTTTGCCATCACCTCCGTACCCGACCGGTTACTGGGAGAAGCCATTGTTCTTTTGATGGAAAGCACAGCCGATTCGACCCAAATAAAAGAACGAATCAACATTTTATTGCCTAAATACCAGCAACCCAAACATATCTACGTTGTAGATTCCATTCCCCTCACCGGTAGCGGAAAAATAGATAGAGAGAAGTGCCGGTTACTGGCCGGAACATTCCGCCTGACATCCTCCTCCTAAGAATAAATTTTAATTTTTAATCTTCCATCCTCCACCTTTTTACCATAAACAGTTCATTATCAGCAATATAAAAGGTGGAAGATGCCTCGATTTCCTCGATTCATCTTCCACCTTTATATTCCATCTTCCACCCGGTAAACGAATTCTTTCGGGACTGCATTCCCTCTGCAATCGTATACTACGGGCCTATTTATTCGTTTTGACCTGCATACTAACCTCTCGGTAAGTAATCAATATGTCAGCCCACATATCTAAACCCATCGGTTTACATCCAAAAACCGATGGGCCTACAGCTGTAAACCCATCGGCCTGCATATCCGAACTCACTTTTGCCACGCTTCAAAGGCACTTAATTCGGCCCGTCGTCGTCCTTAGGTAAGCAAAAGGAATAAATTATTTGAGCTTAAATCTTACTTTACCCCTGATATCAGTTGAGGAAGCGCCTACCAGTGCATCAAAATCGCCTGCCTCGGCTATCCAACTGTGTTTATCGGCATTGAAGAAACTTAAAGCAGCTTTATCAATAGTAAACGTCACTGTCTTTTCTTCGCCCGGAGCCAAAGCAATCTTTTCAAAGCCTTTCAGTTCCTTAACAGGACGCGGCAGAGAAGATTTCAAATCGCTGATGTATAATTGAGCAATCTCCGATCCTTCACGATCTCCTGTGTTCTTTATATTCACAGAGAATGAGATTTTGCCATCCGCAGTCATTTCTTTGGCATTAGCCGTAACCGGCCCATACTCAAAAGTGGTATAGCTCAATCCGTGTCCGAAGCTGAACAAAGGTTTTATTTTCTGTTTATCGTTCCAACGATAGCCTACAAAAATACCCTCATTATACGTAACCTGCCCTTTGCTACCGGGGAACTCCCCTAAAGCATGAGCCGAATTATCCGCCAGTTTCACCGGGAAGGTGAAAGGTAGTTTGCCCGAAGGATTCACGTCGCCAACCAATACCGAAGCCAGAGCATTTCCCGCTTCAGTGCCTAAGAACCAACCCTGTAGTATCGCAGGTACTTCGTTTACCCAAGGCATTGCCACAGCATTGCCCGAGATATTTACAACAACCAGTTTCTTGTTTACCTTGGCCAGTTCACTGATCAGTTTATCCTGATTGTACGGCAAACCAAGACTTAAACGGTCTGCTCCCTCACTATCCTGATTCTGACTTTTATTCAAGCCGCCTATAAATATAACAACGTCTGCACTTTTTGCTACGCTGAGTGCTTCGGCCAACAGTTCGTCGGCAGAGCGACTCTCCGACAAATCCTGTCCAGACACAACACCGTTATAACTTCCGGCCGCATCGCCCACGTATCCGCGTGCATATACCACCTCCGCCTGATTTCCGACTCTCTTCTTCAAACCGTCAAGAGGTGATACTTCATACTTCACCTTCAAAGAAGAGCTGCCACCGCCAACAGTCATCATTTTGACGGCATTCTCTCCGATAACAGCTATTTTCTTTGTTTTAGTCAAGTCGATAGGCAATACATGGTTCTTGTTTTGCAGCAATACGATGCCTTCTTCCGCTATCTTACGTCCGGCAAGAGCATGCTCCTGTGTTCCGAAAGAACCGAAAGGTTTATTCCGGTTCATGGTGGTGCGGAAAGAAAGGAGAAGTATGTGACGCACTTTCTCGTCCAGTTCCTTCGTTCCCACTTCACCGGATTTAATCATGTTCAGGTAAGGTTTGGCCAGATAATAATTGTCATAAGCATTGCTTGCACCCCATGACAAGCCGTCCGTCCATGTTCCGAACTCCATATCGAGCCCGTTGTAAATAGCCTCACGCGTGCTGTGCACACCGCCCCAATCGGCCACTACAACACCATCGAAGCCCCATTCCTTGCGAAGAATATCCTTCAGCAAATATTCGTTGTGACAGCAATGCTGATTCTTGTATGAATTATAGGAACCCATGATTGCCCATGTTTTCCCTTCCTGAACGGCAGCCTTGAATGCAGGCAAATAGATTTCATACAAGGCGCGATCGTCAACATTTACGTTAACTTCATGGCGACCGGTTTCTTGATTGTTCAACGCAAAATGCTTCACACAAGTGGCTACTCCGTTTTGCTGAACACCCTGAATATAAGGCACAACCATTTTTGAAGATAAGTAAGGATCTTCGCCCATATACTCAAAATTACGCCCGTTCAGCGGACTGCGGTAAATATTCACTCCGGGGCCCAACAGCACATTCTTGTTGCGGTAACGGGCTTCTTCTCCGATTGATTTACCGTACAGCAGAGACATGTCCTTGCTCCATGTGGCAGCCAGGCAAGTCAGCGCAGGAAATGCGATGCACGAATCGTTTGTCCATCCGGCCTGCTCCCACTGATCCCACAAAACTTCGGGACGAATGCCGTGCGGGCCGTCGGTCATCCAGAAATCAGGAATGCCTAACCGGGCCACACCCGAAGAGCTAAATTTAGACTGAGCGTGGCACATAGCCACTTTTTCTTCGACCGTCATTCGCGAAAGTGCATCTTCAACGCGAAGCTCTACCGGTTTTGTTTCGTCCAGATATACAGGTACTGTATTATTCTGAGCGCTCACACTGAGTGCCCCTATGAAGAGTAATGCGGCAATTGTTTTAATTGTTTTCATCATCATTATTTGTTTGTAGAATGAGAGTCTGCCAAAGTAAATTTAGCCGACTTCACATCACGGCTATTTCCTCCGATCATCACTTCAAAATCGCCCGGTTCAGAGACAAACTGAAGGTTTGAATTATAGAATTTAAGCAACTCGGGAGTGATGTTAAACTCAACTGTCTTTGATTCTCCGGCCTTCAGGCTTATCTTCTCAAATCCTTTCAGCTCTTTGAGCGGACGGGTAATGCTCCCTACCAAGTCTCTTATATACAACTGCACAACCTCTGTTCCGTCCATGCTTCCGGTATTGGTCACTGTTACAGATGCTTTGATTTCTCCACGGGCATCCATTGTGGCGGCACTCAGCTTCACATCGCCGTATGCAAATTGCGTATAACTCAAACCATAACCAAACGGAAAAAGAGGCGCATTTTTTTCATCCAGATAGTTACTGCGGTATTTCTCAAAACCGTGGTCGGATGCCGGACGGCCGGTGTTATAGTGATTGTAATATACAGGTATCTGCCCAACACTACGGGGAAATGTAGAAACCAACTTCCCACCCGGATTTACATGTCCGAACAATACATCGCCGATAGCATAAGCAGCTTCGCTACCTCCAAACCAAACATTTAAGATAGCCGGAACGTGTTCGTTTTCCCAAACCAGTGTCAGAGGACGGCCGGTAAACAGTACCAGTACCACCGGTTTCCCTGTTTTCAGCAGTTCTTTCAATAATCTTTGCTGCACATCCGGTATACCAATATCCGTACGGCTGCTCGATTCGCCGCTCATTTCGGAAGCCTCACCCATTGCAGCCACAATAACGTCTGCTTGTGCAGCAATCTTCAGTGCTTCCTCTCTGAGTTCTTCCTCCGTTCTGTTATCGCGGTTCAGGCTACGGCCGAACATGGTCGAATTCTTTTCTAAAACAGGATCGCTTGTCAAGTTACAACCCTTGGCATACAATATGTTTGCATTTTCTCCTGCTACCGATTTTAAACCTTCCACAACTGTGGCGGGAGCAGTCAAGTCGGCGGCCACACTCCACGTACCGGGCATGTTTGAACGCGTGTTTGCCAATGGCCCCACAACGGCTATTGTCTGTTTGTCCGACAAAGGGAGTGTATTATTTTCATTCTTCAACAGAACGAAACTTTCCGCTGCGGTTTTGCGAGCTATGGCGCGATGTTCGGGAGTATAAATTTCCTTTTTTGCACGGGAAACATCACAATACTTATAAGGATCGAAGAATAGTCCGAGTTTGTACTTTGCTTCCAGAATATAGCGGCAAGCTTCATTTATTTGCTTTTCGGTAATCTTGCCTTCGGCCAGAGATTTTTGCAAGGTCGACAGGTAACCTTCGCTAACCATATCCATATCCAAGCCGGCGTTCAATGCCAGTGCAGAAACTGTTTTCAGATCACCCAGTCCGTGCTTGGTCATTTCGCCGATGCCTCCGTAATCAGCCACGACAAACCCTTTAAACTTCCATTGATTTCTCAATAGATCCGTCAAAAGCCATTTGTTTCCATGAGAAGGAGTGCCATTAATGGTATTGAACGAAGCCATAATACTTCCCGCTCCGGCTTCGACAGCAGCCTGATAAGGATACAGGTATTCGTTGTACATGCGCAAAGGGCTCATATCTACCGTGTTATAATCTCTTCCGCCCTCAACAGCACCGTACAAAGCAAAATGCTTTATACAAGCCAAAATATTCGTATTGGATGAAAAAGTATTCTCTTTTCCCTGGTATCCGCGAACCATAGCCTTTGCTATTTGTCCGCCCAGATACGGATCTTCGCCGCTACCCTCTGCTACACGCCCCCAGCGAGGATCTCTGGATATATCAACCATCGGGCTGAAGGTCCAGCAGATGCCGTCCGCACTCGCTTCAATTGCAGCAATATGCGCAGATTCTTCAATTGCATTCATATCCCACGTACAGGCCAGTCCCAACGGGATAGGAAATACTGTTTCATACCCATGAATAACATCCATACCAAACAGCAAAGGTATTTTCAAACGACTCTCTTCAACAGCTACCCGTTGTATTTCTCTGATTTTCTCAACCCCTTTGATGTTGAACATGCCGCCAACCTGTCCTTTCTTAATTTTCTCAGCGATATTGCTGTTTTCGGCCATTCCGGTTATGATATCTCCCTCACTCGGCAGATTCATTTGCCCTATCTTCTCTTCCAATGTCATTTTATTCATCAGCTTAGTGATGAATGAATCCATTTTAGGATTTTTTGCCTGTTGTGCGTTCAGAGCAATCGTTGCCGCACAAATCAAAGCTGTAATTAAAACTTTTTTCATGATAATAAATGTATGGATCAATATATTCTATAGTTTAGACAGGCTAACAAACGCAAGCCTGACACAAAGCTACAGAAATAAGGTGCACTTTTATTTCAGGAGATAAACAAAGTAGTGGATTGCAACAGCTTTGCGCCTATAAATCAAGCGATTACACAATCAGTAATGCAGTAAAAAAGTAGTAAAAAAGAGATGAATTAATTCATTTTTCGTGGAATGGCGCCTATTTTCATCACCATCTTTTCAAACTCATCGCGAGAAACGGCAGCTTTATTTCGTGCCTTTGTCCGATAATTATAGATTGTGCTTAAAGAATATCGCAAGAATGCAGCAATCTTCACACTGTCTGTAATGCCGAGGCGTATCAATGCGAAAATGCGCAGTTCCGTATTCAGCAATTCCCCCGGCTTAAGCATTACCTGTTCCTCTCCGAAAAGTAAAGAGTTGAAATCCTCAACAAAGGTTGGATAAAGATTCAAAAAGATATTATCAAAATTCCGATAAAGCTCCTCAAGCTCATTTTCAACCACTGTTGTCGATTTGAGCATCTTGAACAGTTCGTCGAATTGCTTACTTGTTGCTTTCTTATTAAGTGTTTTGCGATAGTCCTCGAGTTTATTGATGTAAGCCGAACATAAATCGAAGAAATGGGCGATATACTCTTCTTTGATATGATTTGATTCCGATAGTTGCACATTTCTTTCCTGCAACTGATCATTGGTTTTACAAATATCATTATTCAGTACCACCAGTTTTTGGTTTGTTGTGTAAAGCTCCCCTCTTATTCCGGATACCTTTTTCATCTGCTTATACACGTATGCTACGGCAAGAATAAGGAATATGGAAAGTATACTGATCAATAAAAGATACAACTGCAATTGGCCTTTGCGCTTAGCTTCTTTATCAAGATAGGCTGTATTAATAATAGAATAGAACTCCGACATTTGGATAGTACGAAACTGTACGTTGCAGAAAACAGCATCTTCTATGGCCGATTGTGTAAACTTATAAGCCTTATCAATGTCTCCCGCATCATAATAAATCAACGCCAGTATTTGAATGGATGCATTATCTTTTATGGAGTTCTTTATATCGGCAATGGCAGAAAGAGCGTAGTACTTTTTGGCCGATTCCGTATCTTGTTTTTCCTGATAGATTCTGCCTAAAAGATAAGCAATCATGGCATAGTCGGGGTTATCTTTATCTACCTGCCTAAACAACCTCAGCAGATTGCCCTCGGCCGTATCGATATGTCGGTGATAAATATTCTTTTCCGCCAGATTAATTTGATATTTAAGAGAAGAAGGGCTCAGCACAATTAATAAGGAATCGCGGTATGTTTCAATTTGTTGTATATATATATTCCGACGGTTATTGATTGCATAATGTTCAAAGAACTCCCGGTATGCCTCATAGTAATTTGAAAGTAACTCTTTCGATAATCGTTTGGAATTTATATTTTTCAACAGACTTTCAGATTCCCTGTACATGCCCGAAGATGAATAAAGAGTGGTCAGCTGTATTTGTGCAGCATAGCTTAAATCCTTTTTGCCTAAGGCATCGGCTATCTGTCGATTCGTTTTCGCATAATATATAGCCGAATCCGAATTGAATTTTTCGTATTCATGGCACAGGTTTTCATTAAAATGATACTTTTGAAGCAAAGGCAAATCATTGGTAATTAATTTCTTAATAAAGACAATGCGTTCTTGCTTTTGTTGAACATATTGTTGCTTATTCTCTATTGTATAATCCAGTTCGGTAAAAATTGAATCAACGCTATTTCCCGCATAAAGAGAATTGCTTAGAATAGAAAAGAGAACAATCAACAGCGTATTTTTCATGCAACACTAATAATAATTGATATGGTTGACAAATATAGTAAAGTCTTTGTAACAATGGTTGATTAATTATCCTCTTTTTTAAGGAAAAGCACCATTAATTGGCTATAAAACCGATTTCCTTATCGAAGATAAAGTTACAAATTAAAAAAATCAACTAGTTTTGTGCATAACAAATATTTTATACCATGAGAAGATTTATACTATCCATTGCACTCTGTCTGGCTTCGATAAGCCTTTTTTCACAAACCTATAGGTTGGAATCCCTTTTTGAAGATAAGGTAAGCGAAACTCGCTTATCATATTGGAATATGCTTGACGATCCTCAGCCCTCCAAAGTGGATACTTTTTCTTTGTGGGGTTACAAGCGCTACACGGATTCGTGGGAATATGCTTATGAAGTAGAATATTTCAAAGGTGATCCGGAGCAAACGTTCAATTTCCTGACGAAAGTAGCTGATTTTGCAGAAAAATATCAAAATGAAGATAAGATACAGACCCGTATTTCAGGTATGAAGGTAAGAACAATGAAGCGGGGGATGTTTAAGTATACCTTTGTTTATGATAAATATGAAAGAGATTGCTGTCCGTTTGCAGCAAAACACTGGAACGAAATGCGGGATAAGTTTGTTGAATTTTGTAAACAAATGAATATTAAATACCAAGAAGAATGAATTTATAGATTGTTCCCTACATTCATTCTGCCAATGAATGCATAAAATCACCAAATCTCAAGATCTTCTCACTGTTTGCTTTATTAAAAAGAAGATGCTCGAAATCCTTTTGTTTCTTTTTTAAATCAACAGTTTGAAGAAGCTTGTTGGTGGCTTCCTTAAATTCCTGCGAATTGGAAATGCCACATTGTCTCGATAGAAAATCATAATCCGGCTTAGTCTGCGATAATAAAAACATCAAATCGTAAAAATCACGCCCTTTTGCACGGGATAACATCGCCGCGATTTTCATACTACAAAGCACTCCATTAGAAGGAACCGGAAATGGGAAAAAGAAACCACAGCCTTTAATGTCTGCGATAACAGATTTGTATTCGATTCCCTGATCCTGACTCTCTATTTTAATCAGGAAACGCTCTTCTTTATGCCCACTCAATCTCAAATCGAATAGTAATTCAGGAAAATAAATGTTACGTCTAAATGCTGTTAGTTTCGGATTATCTTTATCCCTTGTCTCAACACGAAACCCGGAACGTCCAAGGAATTGGATTATCCCATTTGTCATTTCAATAAATTCGTTCTTAGAAAGCTCTTTGCAATCAAAATCCAAATCTTCGGAGAAACGATCAATCCCTTGGACCAAACGCAGGTTTGTACCACCTATAAAGATAATGTTCTGTATATATGGAGTGGAAGAGAGATAATCCATAATCATTAATTGCAAATACTCTTTCAGTATATGTTTATCAAAAATAGACACTTCACGTATTTGTGCCGGGAAATAATTCCTTATCTGTTCTATTTGTATCATAAATTGTATGTTCTAAATAGTAGTTTTACCCTCTGATCAAGTGCTTTACTTTGAAACTTTAAGGAATATTCCATAAGTCGCTCTATCTTTAACTCATCATGCAAATAATCTTCATCCAATCGTAGCTCTTCCATTTCTTGTTCGTTATCATAAAATGAATAAAGATAGAGTAGATCAAGTAAGGCTTTCTCCGGCGTTGCAAATTGCATTGTCCTGTTGTCAAACATTGGTTTCAAATCATATCCAAACATTAGATTTCCTTTTACTGCATTGTAAGAATATTCCCCGAAATCATTTGCAAAAGAAATTGTTTTCAGTGAAGTTACACTGGTTATTTGTACAACCGCTTCCGGTATCATTCCATAAAAGGATAATGCCGTATGTAGACTGATATAGGAAGGCTTATAAATTCGATTAGCAAAATAGAGTGAGTAATCCGGCTTTCCTTTGTATTCGGGAAAGGCATAATAGCCTTGTCTCAACCGAACAATATACCCTTTCTTTACCCAGCGGGTTATATTGTTTCGGTCAAAATCCGGTTGCCATGCAAATACCTGGTAAATATTGAAGCATGCCAAATTAAACATTCTATCCTTAAATTCTAAGAAATTCACCTTATTTTATTTCTATTATTCTGCAAATATAGTGAATTATAGAAATAAAGCATAATAAATCTCCAAATTCATACCTATCTTCTACCGTATATACTTTTACTTCATTCTTCATGCAATATTCTAAAATTCGCATGACCGCAAATATTTTATGTCCTAGGCGAGACAATTCCGAGGCTATAATGATATCATCCGGTTTCATTCTCTTTAAAATAATACCCGGTTTTCGATTTTCCGGCTCTTTGACGCCGGAAACGCCATTATCTTCAGCCCATTCAGAAATTGATAAACCTAAGTATTCTGCTTTAGTTCTTAAGCTTAGAGCTTGGCTTTGAACATCTTGCCCATCCGTACTCACTCTTAAATAACCATATACAATACCGCTATACATTCTCAGTTAAGATTAACTTACTCGCTTGTTTTCCAGATACTTTTCAAGAGACAGGCCATGAGGATGCCAACCAAGCAATCGGGCATTTAAAGATTTCACCACACTATTTGAAGTCACGCCTAAACGAGCCTCTTCACCATAATCATTTATTACATGTTCAACTGTCAGATCCGTAATTTCTCCACCCAATCCCAAATAGGTACTAATCATTTTGGCTATTTCGATAAAGGAGTTAAAACCGTTTTCAGCAAAGAAAAACGATCCGCCGGGTGCTTTCTCTATTGCCAGTATATAGAGATCAATCAAATCATCTATATACACATTTGAATACCTGTTAAGACCTGCGCCAAAATAAGGGCCTGCGCCAATATGTTTTGCGATATCTATCAGCTTCGGGATTTGATCACTATTGACCTGCATCCCCTTCCCTTCTCCATAAATCATAGAAGGACATATAACAATGGTGCGGATTCCCTTATCAATGGCTGCTTGCCTTACGTAGCGATTCATATCAATACGAGCGCGTCTGGAAGGAAGCGGCTCAAAAAAGTCATCTTCGGTCAATGGCTCTGCTCCGTATGCTCCGTCAGCATGATCGGCAACAATAGAAGATCCACTGGTATGAATCAATAGTTTTCCACTATGTTCAAGTGCCGTAACAAGTGTTATTACTGCGCCAATATGGTCAGCATTAGCGGCATTAATAACAATATCAGCAGATTGGGCTGCCTTCGTCATCACATCAAAATCATCTAATGATCCAATGATTGGTCTGATGTTTCTTTTTGCCAATAGTTCGGCATTGTCTGTAGTTCTAACTAAACCGGAAACATCATATCCCATTGAGACAAGACGTTCTGCTACCGACCCTCCTATATAACCTGTAACCCCTGTAATAAATACTTTAATATTATTCTTGGGCACGGCATTGGATACCAAATATCCGAATGTTCTTTTTTCTGTTTTCATCTTTTACTTTTTTAATTTAAACCTCATTATGTACAATTGATCAATTATCTGCATTTCTGCCAATTAAAAACATTACTCAATAAGTTTATTCAACTTCTGTTTTCATTTCATGCAAAATTGGGCTATTTTTGTGGCAGATAACTTGAAAAAAACAATGAATAAAATGTAACTTTTATAGAATGCACATAAGAACTCTAACAAAAAAGATAGAGATTGATCATATCTTTGAGGATCAATGGTATTATCCTATACATAAACATATGCATTATGAATTATTATATATCAGCAAAGGTAAGGGGCAACATACGATTAATGACCAAAGCTATAACTACAAAGAAGGTGATTTATTTATATTAACCCCACAGGACTATCACTTTTTTTTGTTCCATGAGAAATCTTCAATATGTGTTATCAAATTCAACGAGAATTATTTTGAATCTTTTTTGCAGGATGATGAATTCAAATTACTTTTATCGCAACTGATACTCCCCAAAAGGAAAATACTGTTATCTGTTGAATGCAAAAAAAACATTGGTGGATTAATAGAACTAATTGAAAAAGAATATAAGAAGTCATCCGCTTTACAGAATATTATTATCAAGAATTCCCTGAGTTTGATTATGGCATTAATGTCGGAAGAAGAGAATCTTGTTCTTGCGACGCCTAAAGATGAACGGATACAGTCTGTTCTTAATTACATTGATAGACACATTATGGATAAGCATCTGCTATCTATTCAAAATATAGCGGAGGAATTCAATATTAATAAAAATTATTTTAATCAGTATTTTCGCAAAGCAACAGGAAGTTCATTTAAAAAATATATCCAAACATACGCATTAAATCTTGTAGCTTATCGTTTGGTGCATCAAGATAGAACGTTATCCCAATTGGCCTTTGATTTTGGGTATAGTGACGAAAGTCATCTAAGTAATGCATTTAAAACCCACTTTAATCAAACTCCCTCCGCCTTTAAAAAGGAACATCGAAAATCAGGCTCACTGTTATAATTGAAATCTTGGGATCTATGTGTCAGTTAAATTGTTTTCGAAACTCTAATGGACTTTGTCTGGTCTTTGCTTTGAAAAGTTTATTGAAAGATTGAGAATATTCAAATCCTAATGCATAGGCAATTTCCGAAACAGAAAGATTAGTTGTTGTAAGTTTTTCTTTTGCTTTTTCTATCAGCTTGTCGTGTATCAGTTGCTGGGTGCTTTGGCCGACAAGTTGTTTCAGCAAACTACGCAGATATCCGGTCGACACATGGAGTTGTTCAGAAATATATTGTACGCTGGGTATTCCCAGTTCAGGTAGTTGATCACTGTTGATATAGCGGTTCAGCAGCTCCTCCAGCCGGTCCAGAATTTCGTGATTTACCCGCCGACGGGTGATAAATTGTCGTTGGTAAAAGCGCTCGGAGTAGTTTAGCAGCGTTTCCAGCTGCGATACAATGATGGATTGGCTAAATGCATCAATCTGTTCTTTGTATTCCTGACTGATATTGTCAATAATCTGATTCAGTTTGATTTCTTCATCTTCTGACAGAAACAGGGCTTCGTTGGCCGTATAGTCGAAGAAATCATATTTTTTGATGGATGTAGTCAGCGAAGTATTCCATAGAAAGTCGGGATGTATCATCAACATCCAGCCTTTTGGATGGTTGGTATTATCGTCTATTTTGATGGAGAGTAACTGATTGGGTGCTGTATAAAACATCACTCCGTTGTTGAAATTATAGGCATATTCCTGCTGACCATATTTGTATACATGATTCATGCCTCGTTTCAGTGAAATGGCATAAAAATCAAACAAGATCATTTCAGTGCCCTTGGCCGGATGGTTCTTAAAATCCTCGAAGCGTACAACACTGATCAACGGATGTTTTGGCTGTGGAAGTCCACGCAGAGCGTGAAATTCGGCTATGGTCTTTATTTTGTGGGGACTTTCGATACTCATATTCCAAAGTTAGTTTTTTAGAATAAAACGCAGGAACTTCGTGAATGTTTCCTGCACTTCATTCTATTTCACTAAAAACTTACTCTGTTTATTCTGCCGGGAAATATACATCATCCTCCAAATCTGCCATCAATCCGGGATATTCCGGTTGCCATCCCAACATTTCTTGCGTAGTTTTGGCAGAAGTAGAATTATTGAAAGAGGCAAAATGCGTAAACCACGTGAAATACTCACCGGCCTGATCGGGAGCAAGCGATACCAGAGGGACATTCAGCCTAGCGGCTATAGCTCCGGCTATCGTTTTCATTTCGATTCCCTGATCAGAGACGGCATGGTAACGTGTTCCTGCAGAGGCTGTTTTTTCCAGTGCCAACCGGAAAACACGCGCTGCATCCAGTCGGTGTACGGCCGGCCACACATTCTTTCCATCGTTAACGATGGCAGCTTTACCCTTTTCACGAGCCAGATTGATCAGTATAGGCACAAATCCATGCTTATCACCTTCGCCATGAACCGAGGGTGGGAGGCGCACTACCGACACCCGGCAACCTTTGGCTGCAAGCGTATCTACTGCCTGTTCGCTACCTAGGCGCGGATTGTTCATGACAGCCATCGGACGAATATCTTCGGTCAGCATTCCGTCCATTGCCACTACGCCTGTACCCGAGGTTACCACAAAAGGTTTGTCTGCTCCTATCAGCGCTTCGCCCATAGTTTCTATCGCTTGCCGGTCGATGGCGCACACTTCAGCAAACCGGCTGAAATCGTGAATAAATCCCAGATGAATGACTCCATCAGCAGCTTGTGCACCGGCTATTAAACTTTCAGTATCGGTCAAATCGCCGTAATGCACTTCGGCACCAGCGATCTTTAATTTTTGTCCGGATGCTTCGGAACGAGCCAATCCTAACACCTGATGTCCGGCTGCTATCAGTTCCTTTACTACGGCCGACCCGATAAATCCGGTGGCCCCTGTTACAAATACTTTCATATATTATCCAATTTTAAATTGAATACAAAGGTCTAAATTTGGTTAGCATTAAATGTGTCCAAAACATATTGTTTTGTATCCAAATTTATTTAACTGTATCAACCGAGATAAGGTTTTGCAAACCTTTTCTCGAACCCACCGTTTTTCTTTAATTGACCGTTCCAGTAGAAATTAGTTATGCCTGTTTTACTAAGCAGGTTGAATATTACAGCATAAGTTCGTGAAAGCCTGTATGGTTTTCGCAGTCCCGTTGCAATTATCGGTTCAAAGCTATTGTTTTGAGCAAAATATTCTCCCAAGGCTTCGAACTTACTGTATAATTTCCGGGTCATTGACGGAGGCATACTCTGAATTCCTTCAACCCCTCCTTTAATCACCGTTCCCATATATGCGCAGCCCAGACGTTGCACGAGTTTTTTCAGATAACGCTCCAAACCTTCAGAATGAATACTTTCCGGAAAGCCCGACTGAACGATAAACCCGACCTTTTTAGCCGGAGAATAACTTTTACCTGCTACGCTCTCAAAAAATTCCTTCACAATACCCGGCATACAATCGGTATAAAGCGGAAAAATAAGCAATACCGTTTCGGCCTGCTCAAAAATTTCCGCAGCTGCTTCACGCTGTTTGTAATTTGCCAGATAATATACCGGTACCGGCTCTGTGCAAAAGCGATCGTATCCTTTCAAAAATTGCTCCGTCAGTAACGCAGAATTGCTCTTTTTATAACGGGGCGAGCCGTTAAATAGTACAAGTTTCATATATCAAGTAATCATTTTTTTAGTTCATAAAAAATTCATGGGGCTTTATCAACTTGGCGAACAGTTTCATTCATAGTCGTTTCATGAATTATTTCATTGCTGTCAGCCGATTCAATAAACCGGGTATACTTTCGTTTATTGTGGAAGTTTAGTGCAAAGCGGTCATAAATAGTATTTACTATCTGTATATCTTCTTCGTCAGTGCCGGGCTCACGTTGCAGGAGCAATCCGAAATCAGGATAACGGTCATAGCGTTTCCGGTGATGACTTTCACCATTTTTCAACTGTATATACGGATGCAACAAAACAATCAACCTATCGGTTATCTTTTTTAAAGCGGAACTGGTAAATCCGGCCATCAAAGGCGATGCGAAGATAACAAAATCGGAATTAATCACCGACCGAAAGATGGGTTCCGCTTCATCATGCTTAGCACATTGTCCGGGAGTTTTCCACCAACAATTCCAGCATCCGCTGCAATAATGCAGCTTCATTTTATGCAGAGGGAATACATCAACCGAATGATTTCCTCTTAATTGTGTGGCAAGATTCTCGATATAAGTGGATAAGTCACTTGCACCAGTCGACATATCACCGTTTAGTATGGTAATCTTCATGCTCAATAAGTTGAAACCCTTTTGCATAAAGGGAATTATTTTTACATCATGGAATTTATCCGCATTCCTACGTCGGCACAAATATAGAAAAAATAGTTCTAAAATAAAGTTGAAAACTATATATTCAATCCTCTTCTTATTTTGCCTCTGTTTTCGGCTGAGCCGACAATAGAAGGCAATGGCTTTTGAATTATTTTCTTCTCCAAAAGCTTGCTTTTGTTTGTATAATGTATTATCTTTATCAGAGTAATGATAAAGTATATTCAGATTAAAATACGGTAAACGGGGGAAGTTGTCACTTCTCCCGTTTTTTTGTTTCTGAACGGTGCTATTGGCTCTAAAAGACGGTGGAAAACGGGCAAAGAGACGGTTGCAAACTACTCGAAAGACGGTTTCTCTTTACCAATTTGCCGGTTTGTCTTCGGAAAAACTCCTAATGAAATTTGTATTTCCTCCTATTGTAATCGGCAAAGCTCCTTTTTGTTCTCTGGGCAGGCTTAATCCGTTAATTAAGCATAACTCTTCTCTTGACAAAAAAAAGTTCAAAAACAATTCTTGTAATCATTTATGGGTGAACAAAAACAAGTGCGTGACTTTGCGCTACTTTGCGTGACTTTTAGAAAAGAAGTCACGCGCCCTCAAAAGACGGTTCAAAAAGCCTTTCAGAAGAAAGCGCGTGACTTGCGATACTTTTTTGCAGAAACATTTATGAGCGAAGTTCGTCTTTGACCACAGCCATCATACCTTCTACCTGCGCCAGGGCTAGCATGCGACCGTGAAAGGAGTAGCCGGGATTATAACCTTTGTCGGCATCATCGAGCATTAATCGCCCGTGATCTACCCGCATAGGTACGGTGGGACGTTCTTTTTCAAAGATGCGCACCAGTTCTACCAAATGACCGCGACCCGCTAAGTGAGAAGCTTCAATGAAGTTGCCGTCCGCCATAGCATTGGTGCTACGCAGATGCACAAAGTGAGTACGCTGTGCGAAGCGACGGGCTAGGGCGGGTACATCGTTGTGCAGGCCCGCACTGAGCGAACCGGCACAGAAGGTGAGTCCGTTGTGCGGGTTATCTACCGCATGGAGCAACCAGTCAATATCTTCCGCACCCGTCACAATACGGGGCAAGCCAAGCATCTGGCAAGGAGGATCATCGGGATGAATGCACATATTAATGTCCCACTCCTCGCAAACGGGCATGATGGCGGAGAGGAAATAACGCAGATTCTCACGCAAGCCGTCCCGATCTATATTTTTATATAAACTAAGTAGGCGGTTGAAGATCGCTACCGGATTTTGATCGCCTTCTTTAATGTTACCATTCACAAAGCCTTGTGTTTTCACGATGATGGTATCTACCAGCTCGTCTTTCTCTGTCTGCGTGATAACAGCATCCAGCTCGTGCACCTTGCGAAGCTCTTCATCGGTATAGTCGGCCTCAGCACCCGCACGTTTCAAAATGCAACAATCAAAATAGGCAAAACGTACTTTGTCGAAGTAGAGAGAAGAGGTGCCGTCCGCCCACGGATGTTCCAAGTCGGTACGAATCCAGTCGATAACGGGCATGAAGTTGTAACAAACAGTCTTCACGCCTGCCCGGCCGAGGTTGGCCAGACTGAGTTTATAGTTTTCAATCAATGCATCACGCTCCGGCCCTGCATATTTGATGGTTTCGGAGACAGGCAAACTCTCTACCACCGACCATCGCAAGCCGGAAGATTCGATATACGCCTTCATATCGTTAATTGCTCCGAGGCTCCACACTTCTCCGTTGGGTACTTGGTGCAAAGCCGTCACAACACCTTCTACTCCTATTTGTCTCAGCATGGCAAGGGTTATTTTATCATTCTTACCAAACCATCTCCAAGTCTTTTCCATTATTTTATTTTTTGGTTTATTCGGTTCATATCCTTCACGCAGAGACGCAAAGCTGTACGCAAAGAACGCAAAAAAAATCGGCATGCAACCATCATCTCACAGCATTCTCGTAATTCGTAATCTTCAAATGGTAATGTTCCAAACTGTCCAAATCGTGCACCGGACGTTCTATATCATAAGGGATGGGGCGACGGCTAAACTGCTGAAAGTAGAGCAGACAAGCATCTTTCCACCATATAGCATCTCGCATTTGAATTCTAAGGCGATGTTGCACATCCAGAAAACGCGGAGCATCAACAAACGGTTCTAAAACATCCCATGTTTTCTGAAACGAGCGTACCTGCTGCACACCATGATCGTAGGTATAACAGAGTTCATCCCAAAGGGTGCGACCGTCTTTCATCTTATAACCCCACGGCACATGATGAAACCATAAGAGGAGGTTCTCGGGACAAGTATGCACATCATTGAGCATCTCACACAAAGGCGATTGGTATTGCGATACGGCATTACTGCCCGTGCTGCTGCGATCGAAACCAAGTCCGATACTATCTGCTTTATGATAGTAACTCGGCAACCAGTCGGCACGCGCACCGGGCACATTGCACCAAGGTTCGGGGCCATAGTGATGGCCGAAAGCAAACTGATGATGCAGGCCAAGCGGCATCATATAACTCACCGCGGCTTCGCGAGACTGCAACATCATGTCCCTTACCTGAGGCAGAAATACAGTTTGCCAGGCGTCAGACTTCGGAGTAACATTGCCGGCAACAGAATGCTTATCGGGGAAGGTTTGTTTAATCCATTCATCCGCTATTTGTGCCGAAGTCAGTTCATGGTTCCAGGCCAGCCGGCCGAAAGCATACCAGTTGGCCTGAGCAAACGGATGCCCGCACCAGTTGGCCCCGTCGCCGGTGTTTGCCACTCCGGCTATAGCGCTGAGTTTGTGAGAATAAACGGAACCGTCCGTAACACGTGCTACCGTAGAGCCTTTGCCTTGCTGATAGGTATCGCTCTCCAGACATTCTTTCCAAAGAGGCGCCAGAAAGACAAGGTGGTTGGCAAAGCCAAGATATTCTTGCGTAATCTGAAATTCGGGCATCACGGCTGTTCGCTTCATCGCGCCAAACAGCGGACTGAAGGGTTCGCGGGGTTGAAAATCTACCGGCCCGTTCTTTACTTGTATAATAACGTTATCACGAAATTGTCCGTCGAGCGGAACAAACTCCTGATAGGCTTGCTTGGCACGGTCTTCATCTCCCGGATTATAGACGAATGCCCGCCACATCACAATGCCGTTATGGGGTTTCAGCACATCGGCCAGCATATTAGCACCATCGGCATGTGTGCGGCCAAAGTCTTGCGGACCGGGGAGTCCTTCGGAGTTCGCCTTTACCAGAAAGCCTCCGAAGTCGGGAATCAGACGATAGATCTCGCCCACCTTCTCTTTCCACCAGGCACAAACGGATTTATCCAGCGGATCGGAAGTAGGCAGTCCGCCCAACGCGGCCGGCGAAGAAAAATTGATAGACAAGTAAACCCTGATGCCGTAGGGACGAAACACCGCTGCCAGTGCCGCCACTTTTTGCAAATACTTTGCTGACAGTATCAGCGGACTGGCATTAACGTTATTGAGTACCGTGCCGTTAATGCCTATCGATGCATTGGCTCGGGCATACGCTTCGTAGCGGGGTGATAATGTATCGGGCAGTTCCTCCCAACGCCAAAGGGAACGACCGGCATAACCACGCTCTATTGTACCGTCAAGATTATCCCAGTGATTGAGAACCCTTATCTTGTAAGCCGGAGATTCGACAACGTTCAGTTTTGCCGTAACAACACCCGTTTGCTGCAAACGCAATAAATGATAAGCGCCGTAAAGCACGCCGATTTCTCCTGCCGATGCAATCGTTATTTTCTTTCCGTCTGCAGAAGAAAGAATAGTAAAACCTTCATTCCCCAGTTTCTTTAGTTGTTTGCTCTGTTTCACCTCCAGCACCACAGGCACTCCCTGCCATGCCCCGCGAAGCTCGGCCGAAGCAATGTGCAACGTAGCCGATTGTTTCCGGCAGATAACTTCCGCCTTTCCGCCAACAGGCATCCGCAACCATAAACTGTCCGTTTCTGCCGCTTGTAGCGAGAATATCAAAAAACACAATGTAAAAGAGAATAGAAGTCGCTTCATCATATCACCAAATAAATAAAATCAATTACCCGAAAAAGAATCATTGCGGAAAGATAATACGATAGTTTCCACTTAAGTGCATAAAGGCAAACAGCCTCAACAACCCGTCATAATAAGCATCAAAATAGCCGTCGGCATAAGGCACATGACGGGCATTCCACAAGCGGTCGATAAACTCACGGCTCTCATCGTGCGTGCAAACCAGCGACACAGCTGCAGAAGTGGCAACCAGTCCCAACGAATGACGCAGAGCGGTGTGCGCTCCCGCAGGTAACACTTCGGTAACCGCCGAACCATCTACATTATACTGATCTACAAATGTATCAATTCCCTGCGAATACAGAAAATTCTGAATCTTATTACCGTATTGCTGTTGCCAGTCTTTGTCGGCACACGCCCACGAATAGTCAAGTGCAATGTTCATAGGTACGCGCCACGAATCGAAACGGAACTCTTTTCCTATCAGCCGGCCGGTACTGAGCGGAGAACCGTCATATTCGGAATAATCGGGGTTCAGCCCTGTAACAGGATGTATTGCCTTATGAAGATAATTCCGGCTGGCTTCCGCACACTCCCGCCAGAATGCGGCGCGACCATCTCCGGCCCAGCGGGCCCATACTTCATAAAACGCCGGTATGTGATAGGATGGATCGGTAAAAGCTCCTCCCCTGACATCGGGCACAAACGTAATGAGTTTGTGTTCCCGGTTTATGAAGTTCGTCACTCCGTCGGCTCCGTTTTTGGCCATGGCGCAATTTAGTATATACTGCGCCTCCTTCAGATAATTAATATCCGTTGCATTTCCCCAACGATTGGAAGCAAAGATAAGCGACGTTACATAATACAGTTCACCGTCCGAAGCCGGCCCTTGTGAATTACGCGTACCGTCTACCCTACAGCTCCAGGCAAAGTATCCCTCGAGCGGCCCGTCACCATGTTGCATGTACTTTTTGCTCCACCGCCACAATCGGTCAAAAATATCTTTTCTGTCAAACTGCACAGCTATCATCATTCCGTATGACATGCCTTCCGTTCGAACATCATGGTTCTTTATATCCGATATATAAGCAAGAGAATCTCCCACTTCAAAGTATATCTTATCAGGCCCGGTAAAAAGACCATTAAACACTTCTTCCAGTTTCGCATTAATATCCTTCTGCGCATAGCCGGCTTCGGCAAAGAGATTTCTGTACTTCCCGGTTTCAAAAGCGCCTTTTTCCCAAGGTTTCATACTACTTTTAGCTGTTTGGCAAATAGTGATACAGAGTAAAACAAATGCAATACGTAAGATAAATCTCGTTTTCATAGGCTTCCGGTTATTACTCGAACGGATAGCGAACTTCCCACTCCCGGCGAAGGCTATCCATCAGTTTCATAATGCGAAGTGTTTCGGCATGAGGCATATACGGAGATTCCAACCATCCGTTATGTAATGCTTCAATAGAGGCATACACCTGATATTCGTACCCGGTGATCTGAGGGGGACAGTCATATCGGGCAATGACTTCATAGTCGCCCGTAACCACTGTAAGCCGTTGCGGATTATTAATATTCTCTACTATCAGGTGTCCTTTATTGCCTGAAATGATTCCGCGCCTGTCAGTCATGGCAAACATAGTGCTATGCAACGCAGCCATGCGCCCGTCATTATAAATAAGCGTAATGCTGTTTTGAGCATCCACTCCGGTATCCGTCTTTACGCAAGTAGAAACGACTTCTTTCACATCGGCACCAAACACCATAGAGGCAAAGTTAAGCGTATAAACGCCCAAATCGAGCAACGCACCACCCGCCAATGCAGGTTGCAAAAGTCTTTCCCTGTCTCCGATAGGATAACCCAGATTGGCCGATAGCGTAGTAGGCCGCCCGATGATGTTACTTGACAGTATCTCATTAATGGTATGCGAAAGAGGCATGTAGCGTGTCCATATAGCCTCTGTTATAAACAGATTCTTTTCGTGTGCCAAATGCAATAATTCCTCCGCCTGACGGGCATTGGGCGTAAAGGCCTTCTCGCAAAGCACCGGTTTACCTTTTAGCAGACTCATGCGTGCATTTTCGTAATGTTGAGAGTGAGGAGTGGCAATGTACACCAACTGTACCTGTTCATCATCAAGCATCTCTTCATAAGATCCGTAGAAACGGGTAAATTTCCATTTATCGGCAAAAGCCCTGGCGGTAGAAAGATTACGCGAAGCAACCGCATAAGCTTCAACTCCCGTCATTCCACGGAGTGTGATTGCCATCTTCTCTGCAATCCATCCCGTACCTATGATCCCTACTTTAATCACATCCATAATCTTTTTATATTATATACGATTATTATCCCGTAACATCCCCATGTTATATACATCAACACCCGGATGTCAGCATATACAACATGGGGGTGTTATACATGCAGCAATTGCATGTTTTATATTTACTCCTTTACATAATAGGTATTACCCGTTACAACAGCATTCGCCTGTATCACTTGTCCGGCAGCGAGAGCTTTAGCATCAGGCTGTTTACCGCCAACGGATATTTGCACCCTGCCCGCCTCTACCACTGCAAAGTTATCTTTATCCCGCGCTGCCATCTGTGCAGGAGTAAGTTCAAAATTCACGGTTTTGACTTCATCGGCTTTCAGATGAATGCGTTTAAAGCCCTGCAAAGCACGAATGGGTTTCTTCAGTTTGCTGTCCGGCAAAGAAACATAAAGTTGTGCAACTTCATCTCCATCCATACGTCCGGTATTCTTTATTTCTACAGAAACATGGATGTTTTGGCCGGCCTTCAACGTTTTGGGAATGCTCTTCAATGTATATTCAAAAGAAGTATAACTCAATCCGTAGCCAAATTCATAGAGCGGCGTTCCTTTGAAATAACGATAGGTTTTACCGGTCATGTCGTACTCATCAAAAGCGGGAATCTGGTTAATGTTTTTATAAAACGTAACCGGAAGTCGTCCGGCAGGATTATAATCGCCAAAGAGAACATCGGCAATGGCCGTGCCACCTCCCTGCCCCGGATACCATGCCTCGATAATCGCCGGAATGTTTTCGGACTCCCAGTTGAAGGCCAAAGCACTACCATTGAGCAGCACAAGAACGGTAGGTTTGCCCAATTTCTGGATATCGCGAATCAAATCGGTTTGCGTGGCGGGCAACTTAATATCCAAACGATCGCCCCCCGAAAAGCCTTTAACCTTTACAGGCATCTCCTCCCCTTCGAGCAGCGGACTAAGGCCCATGCATAGTACAACCAGGTCGGATTTCTTAGCCAACTCCAACGCTTCCTGTTTTAAGTTTGGTTTCGGTGTATCCCACAGAAACCGCATAATGGAATATTCAGTATTGTTTTGTGTATATTCTATACGCACCTTGTAAGCTTTGCCTCCTTCAAGTTTCATACGCTCGTACTTCTTTACCGGATGATGAATGCTGCTGAAATTAATCAGCAACGAATCGTTCAGGTATAATTTGAATCCACTGAATCCTTCTCCTCCAAGGGCATATTCGCCGGTTGCGGGAGGAACAAGCACTCCTGTCCAACGGACGGAGAAGTTATCATATTTCATATCGGCAAACGGAGCTGTAGTACGCCAAACAAAATCGATATTGGCATCTACCTGCGTATGCCTGGGAGAGCCTTCCGCCTCTTTGTTATCAAAATATTCGGCCTTCAACCCTGTGGCGGACTTAGAGGCATCCGTATATAAATACTGCGAAGGCACAGCGGAGAAATAAGGTAATTGGGCAGCCAGCTCACATCCTTGGGCAAAACGTATGTCAGCGTTGGGCAGTTTCTCCCTTAACCCCGTCAACGGAGTTTTCGGATTGGACGGATAACCGTTATAGTTGCCCAACAGTACTTCCAGATCATCGGCATTCGGCCCTATCACTGCTACTCTCTTCACTTCTTTACTAAACGGAAGCAGGTTATTCTCATTCTTCAGTAAAACGATGGATTTACGAGCGGCATCCAGAGCCAAAGTCTGATGTTCTTTGCTATCGACCACGCTATAGGGAATTTTAGAATACGGAACACTATCCTCCGGATCGAATTGCCCCAGCTTCATGCGTGCTAACAAAACACGCCTTACGGAAACATCCAGGTCGGATTCAGAAATCAATCCTTGCTTCACAGCATCGGCCAAATGCGGATAAACCTTACCGCAGTTTACGTCAGTACCTGCTTTTATGGCCATGGCAGCAGCCTCCTCGGGCGTAGCCACTACATGATGAGCAGCGGGAGCATAAAAATCGTTCACTGCTCCGCAATCCGAAACAATGTAGCCTGAAAAGCCCCATTGCTTCCGCAACATTTCCTCCAGAAATTTATTGCCGCAACAAGGCGCTCCCCGGAAACTTTGATAAGCACACATCACAGAATAAACGCCTCCCTCCTGTACAACACGTTTAAAGTGAGGCAGATAAGTTTCAGCCAAATCATAATCACTTGGCCATACGTCAAATGAATGCCGGGTAGATTCCGGGCCGCTATGCACGGCAAAGTGTTTGGCCGTAGCTATCAGTTTCAGGTATTTAGGATTATTGCCCTGCAAGCCCTTAACAAAAGGGATGGCCAGCTCACCCGTCAGGTAAGGATCCTCGCCATAAGTTTCCATTCCGCGTCCCCAGCGGGGGTCACGAAAGATATTAATATTCGGTGTCCAGTAGGTAAGTCCCTGATAAATTCCCCGTTTGCCGCGAGAAACATATTCATGGTTTTTAGCGCGTGCCTCGTCAGAGATAGCATCGGCAATGCTCCCCATCTCTTCGGTATCCCACATGGCAGCCATACCGATTGCTTGTGGAAAAACCGTAGCCCGCCCCGAACGGGCCACACCGTGCAAACATTCATTCCAAAAATTATATGCCGGAATATTCAAACGATCTATTGCTTTAGAATCAAAACACAACAGATTCACTTTTTCTTCAAGGGTAAGACGAGAAAGCAAATCTTCCGTTCGCGCTTCAAAAGATAGCGCAGTGTTCTTATAAGGCTCTATTTTAGAGTTGCATCCGTATAATTGAATAGATGCAAGGAAAAACGAGCAGTATACAAATATCTTCATTTTCATGATTAATCAGTTTGAATAATATGTAGATAAATAATCTTGTTACGCAAACCCCTATTCACCACCACCATTAATGGTCTGAATAGTGCCATCAGCGTTATACTCCAATTCGCAAACCTTTAGGCTGCGCAACCATGTGCGTCCGCCCGAAGGTACACTGTCGTGATGAAACAGATACCATTTTCCTTTAAACTCACAGATAGCATGATGAGTAGTCCACCCCACCACAGGTGTGAGTATCACGCCCTGATAAATGAACGGCCCGTACGGATTATCGCCAATGGCATAACATAACCGATGCGTATCTCCCGTAGAATAAGAGAAATAATATTTCCCGTTATATTTATGCATCCACGAAGCTTCAAAAAAACGACGGGTGTTATCTCCGGCAGTGAGTGGTTTCCCGTTCTCACCTAAGATGACAACAGCCCGTGGCTCTTCGGCAAACTCCAGCATGTCATTGCTCAACCTAACAACCCGCGATGGCAAAGCGGGCTCAGTATCTTTCGGAAATTCTCCATTTTCTTGCGCTTTATTGTTGCGATAGCGTTGCAATTGGCCGCCCCACAGCCCACCGAAATACATGTAAAAGTTACCGTCTCCATCATCGAACACAGCCGGATCAATGCTATAACTCCCTCTGATAGGATTTGCCTGTGGAATAAAAGGCCCCTCGGGCTTATCACTTACCGCCACGCCAATACGAAAAATATCCGTTTTATCTTTTAACGGAAAATATAAATAGTATTTCCCGTTTTTATGGGCACAATCGCAATCCCACAACTGGCGCCCTGCCCAGGGAATTTCTTTCACTGCAAGCACCACCCCATGATCGGTAACTTCATCGTCCATGCTTTCCATGGAAAAGACGTGGTAATCATTCATATCAAAATGATCGCCGTTATCATTCTCCGGAATGCCACTTTCGCGATCATGTGAAGGATAAATATAAAGCTTCCCATTGAAAACGTGTACGGCAGGATCGGCCATATAGTCGCCCGGTACCAGATATCTTGCTTCTTTCTTCATATAATTATAACGTTTATTCTCTTGCTTAAGTTAATTAATTGCTACGATTTTCGTCGACAGCATCTTTAATGATAGCACTTACCACCGGTTTGGGGTGATGATTACGATCGAAAAGTAATGGGTAATCCGTTCTTCCCTTTATCGGCCAGAAATTTCGCCAGGAATCAGAATCGGCCACGCCCCAAATGGTTACACGGCTAATTTTATCGCTATGCTTTAAAAACAACTTAAAGAAATCCTCCATGCGGCGGTTCCATGCTAATGACACCGAATCGGGCAAAGCATCCGGATAAGGATCCAACTCTTTTTTATAGGTAAAGTCGGTAGCTACATCTGCCCCCATGTTTCGTTTGGGAGAAGGCAATAACGTCATATCCATTTCTGTTATCATCACTTTCACTCCGGCATTAGCAAAAGCCAGCATGCTTTTCTCAAACTCTTCTATTTTCGGGAAATCCATCTGCATATGTCCCTGCATGCCTACAGCATCAATTCGAAGCCCCATGCTTTTCAATTTATGAACCAATTTCACGACCCCTTCCCGTTTGCCTTCATGAGACATGGAATAATCATTGTAATAAAGCTCTGCATTCGGATCGGCCTCGTGTGCAAACTGAAAAGCCAGAGGAATATAATCTTCTCCAAGTATTTCGTAAAATTTACTTTTACGATAAGAACCATCATCCTCAATTGCCTCATTCACTACATCCCAGCCAAGAATACGCCCTTTATAGCGCCCTACAATTGCATGGATATGTTTTTTCATTCGTTCAATCAAAACCTCGCGTGATACATTCTTACCATCCTTATCCACACAAAACCAGGGAGACAGTTGCGAATGCCAAATCAGGTTGTGGCCGGTAACCACCATTTTATTCCTTTCACCAAAATCGACAAGACGGTCGGCTTGAGTAAAGTCAAACTTATCTTCCTCGGGATGAATAACTTCACTCTTCATACAATTCTCTGCCACAAGAGCATTAAAATGTTGTTTTATAATACGAATGCCTGCCGTATCTTGTCCCGATGCCTGAGCATCGTTCACCGCAACACCAATCAGGAATTTTCCTTCCAGCGATTTTTTTAATGATATCTCCCCTTTACTTTCGGATGTTTTACAGCCGGACAAGATCGGAATCCAAAAAATCCCCGCACAAATAGCCCAATGATATATTTTCATAATCTGTACATCATAAATAGTTAATAATTAGTTGTTTGTTCTTCTATCCGACAGTTCTAATTGGATTTTCTCATTTAACTTTTTAGAAATAGGATAAAAGAAAAGGGCAACAACACCAATGAAGAAAGTGATTGCCGGAATGAGACTTGAAGTAAGTTTGATGCCTACAATAGCAGAATCTGTTTGCACTGCATTGGGCACAAAACCAAACCAATCGACCAGGCCTCCGCAAATGGCACCACCCAAGCCCAAACCGGCCTTCAAGGCAAAAACGATTCCGGCAAAGACAAAACCTGTAGCACGTCTGTGATGTACCCATTCTGAATGATCGGCTACATCGCCCATCATTGCCCAAAGCAAAGGAATAGTCGGAGCATAAGCCATACTCTTTAGAATATTGATGGTAAAAATAAGTCCGACATTTGTAGAATCTACCAGAAAAAATAAACTCGTAAAGCAACCGGTCAAAGCCAAACAGAGAATAAACACATTTCGTTTGCCGAAAATATTAGAAAGGTAGCCGGACAGAAACACAACTCCCGCCAGTGTTATAAGTTGACCAATCATATTAAAAAGGCTGAACCCTACAGCAAAAACATTACTATGATCAGACAACGCTATCAGCCCGAAAGCATTAAGAAACCGATGCCACAACCCATAACTTCCTCCGTCTACACTCACCAAATCAAAATGTCTCAGAAAATCAAATAAGGCTGTCTTATCTACAAAATAGTTAAAATAGTAAGACATACTACTCCCCCACATAGCCAAGGTGATAAAAAGAAACAGTGTTAATACAAACATAGATTTCCATGGACGATTTCCCACTATATCTTTAAAGTCCTGTTTAATGGAATTTCTCTGATTGGGTGGAGGAACAATACGCTCTTTTGTAGTAAAGAAAGTAATAACCAACAATACAACTGCAATAACGGCAAAAAGAGTAATCGTAGAGAACCATCCCCTTTGCGCATCACCATGACCAAATTTAGAGACTAATGGCAGGGTAAGACCTTGAACAATAAATGTAGCAATAGTAGCCGTAACAAAACGTACGGACGAAATGCTGGTACGCTCTTTTATATCACTTGTCATAACCCCTCCCAATGAAGAGTAAGGCGTATTATTAAACGAATAGATAGACATCAGCAACGTATAGGTGACGCCGGCATAAATTATTTTTCCTCTCTCGCTAAGATCGGGCGTAGTAAATGCCAAAATGAAAAACAACGCAAACGGAATAGCCGTCCATAAAAGCCACGGACGATATTTGCCCCAACGAGTATTTGTTCGATCGGAAAGAATGCCAACCAACGGGTCAACAAACGCATCGAAGAAACGGGCAGTCAATAGTATCATGCCGGCGGCAGTGGCTTTGATACCAAACACATCTGTGTAGAAAAAAAGCTGAAACATCATCATCATCTGGAAAATCAGGTTCGCCGAACCGTCTCCCAGACTATAACCGATTTTTTCGCCCAGCGACACTTTTTGAGAGGAAATGTTCATCGTGCTTATTTTTTATAGATTAATATTTGGTTCTAAAAGGTGAAGCAGGAATTCCCGCTTTATTTGTCAGATTTATCCCGACAGGATTGTCATCCCATCCATAGCGCACAGCTACAGGAGCGGTTATGCCATCCTTGCAGACAATCACTTTATGTCCTTCTACTTTGGCATCAGCCCATTTAAAAACGCCATCCGTTCCGGCAATCTCAAAACCTTTCAATTCAGTTACAGGTTGTAAATCGTCCGTCCCCTCACAGAAAGTAAGAATCATCTTATTACCTTCTATAGATACAGATTTATACACAGGGCCATCTGCCACAAGTTTTTTATCTCCATACACCAGTTTCTGAGCCTGCAAAGAAAGTCGGTGCCCTACTGCTTTCTTGTTCAACGGATGAATGTCATTCCATTCTCCCAAATCAATCGCTACAACAAGTGCCGTATTGGAAACGGTGCGACTTATTTTGAATTGTTTATCTCTCAGTTCAGCCCAATAACTTTCAACAGGTTCGGAGTGTGATTTCATATAATTAGGTAGTTGCACAATGAGAAAAGGCAATTCAGGAGAGTGCAACTTATTTCTCCAATCATTAATCAAAGTAGACAGCAGAACATCATACTCATTATATCTTTCAACATTCGATTCGCCCTGATACCATATAACTCCGGCAAATTTGTACGACAACAAAGGGGCTATCATAGCATTGTACAACCCCACCGGTTTGTACTGAAAGAATGTTTGAGAAGGCATCGACGGCATTTCAACACCCGGTTTGTATTTCCACTCTCCCCGAAGATCGATTTCTCCTTCATTAAACAGAATCTTATAAGGCTTATCTTTTACAAACCCGGCCGGTCCGCCATAACTTATCAAGCGCACGGTTATTTTGTTCTTACCGACTTTTAATAAATGGGCAGGAATCTTATAGATGCGGGGAGGATATTGATAAGACACCGTACCTACAAATGTTCCGTTCACATAAGCCGAATCGGCATCAATAATACGTCCTAAACGAAGAGTCGCTTCCTGACCCACAAACTTCTGCGGCACATCAAACTCTTTACTAAACCAATGTGAACCGTTAATCGGATTAAGACCATTAGTAGCCCATGTTGTATCAAACAGATCCTTTTTAATCCATGATGAGTCATTATATTCCGGCATGTACCATGGCTGGCTGCCATGTAGCCCTGCATCCGATTTATAAAGCGTGATATTCCACAAGTTTTGTCTTTCGTTTTCCAGTTCTTTGACGTCAGCTACATATTTATCCGATTCGCAAAGATTCTTACTGTTCAGATATAAAGGAAAAGATTTTAATCCTTCTTCACTAATCCATGCTTCTATAGGCGAACCACCCACGCTTGAGTTAATAAGGCCGACTGGTACTTTAGTTTTGGCATATAAATCTTTTGCAAAGAAATAAGCTACTGCCGAAAATGACATCGCATTTTCCGGTGTCAGCGCTATCCATGCACTGGGCTTAATATCCGCTTGCGGAGCATGAAAGTTATAATCTAAAGGCGTTTTTATATAATGAATCATTGAATTGCTGTCTTTCTCTACCTCCGAACGAAACATATCCGTGACTCTGGAAACAGGCAGTTCCATATTAGACTGCCCCGAACAAAGCCATACATCACCAATCAGAATATTCTTTAACTGTATTTCATTGACGGTCATTGTATAAGGGCCTCCCGCTTTCATTGGCGGCAAAGTCAGCTTCCAGTTTCCTTGTACGTCGGCACAGGTTTGATATTTATTATCCAGAAAATTAACAACGACTTTTTCACCCGGATCAGCCATGCCCCAAACACATAAATTCTGCCCCCTCTGAAGCACCATTCCGTCAGAAATAAATGCCGGTAATTTCACCTTTGCTTCGCACAATCGTGCGAAGCAAAGAGTGAACATTACAACTAAACTAACCTTTAAAAAAAACTTACTAACCATGATCTACCTAACTATATTTATTCATTTATTCTATATCACTCTCGGGAGCTCCCAACCATGATGTTTTCAGCCCGCCCATATCCAACATCAACTTTTGCAATACAATGCCCGGATCCAATGGACGGAAACGTAATGTATGTTTTCCCGGACTTGTTATCTGATGCATAGTTACAGTCCGGTTAATACGATTGGCCTGCCAATGTTCCATTTGTGCGGCGTCATACACCTGATTTATATTCACAATTTGCTCTTCGCCTCCATCAAAAGAAACGGCATAACGCAAGCCACAATTACTATTAAAATTCAAGGTAGGAGAAACCAGTACTTCCAGTTTCACCATTCCCGTAGAAACCAATTTCATATCATACTCCAGATAAGTATCTTTATCCGGCAACAACGTAACAGGCAAGGTAGTCACCCCTGAAAGTGTTTTACCAAAATAAGGTATCACAATCCAATGAGAATTCTCTCCATTCATAGCCTTGCTATAATGTTCTGCTTCCATCGAAACATAACCGTTCTGCTCAATAAACACAGGTGATAGAGCTTTCGTTTTATCTTGAAGAACACGTTTCACGGCAGGCATTATATTTTGTTTCGGCTCCTGCCAGGAAGTATAACCGATGTGAATCTGATCCATCATGTGATTCCATTTGCCTCCGGCAATTTCTTTATTATAATGCTGAGTGAGAAGTGAATCGCGCATGTAGCATTCTTCCACTTTATCTGCCCAACCGTTGGCTTTTACATCATTCTTATTGGCTAAATCACGGTTCATCGCTACCGCATAATAGAGTTCATATAAATTTGCGCAGGCTTGTATGGGGAATAATACTAATTCATCATACGCATCCTTATAAGCAATAGGTAACAAGTAATCGAGTTTCAAAGCATCAAGCAATAAGGCTTTATAATCATCGACTACGGTTTTAAATTCATTATAATTATGCAAGCTATACGTTTTCTCACTTAATAATTCGGGAGTCACCCGATGATTATATTTTGTATATAAGTTAATAAGACGCGCCGCTTCCCCGGCATATTGCCTGCCGAATGAACGGGCACAAAAATCTTCGGTATGTTGCAATAAGTTGCTTTCATTAAATCGATTAGGATTCCATGCCATATCCATAAAAAATTGAATGGGATATTCCATAGGTTTCAAGTCACCCACATTCACAATCCATAATTTATCTACTCCATAGCGATAAGTCAGATTCATTTGTTCCCACACTCGTTGTATCGGAGAGACATTGAGCCATTTATAATTTCTCGGACCACCGACATAGTCAAAATGATAATACATTCCGTAACCCCCTTTACGCTTCTTTGCAGAGAGGTCCGGTAACTTTCGTACATTACCCCAATTGTCATCGCATAGTAGCAATGTTACATCATCGGGCACGCGCATGCCTTTATCGTAATAATCCTGCACCTCTTTATAAAGTGCCCATACCTGCGGTATCTCACTAGCTTTTTTACCTGTTACTTCTGATATTATTTTGCGCTGATCTTTGACTATCTTTTCCAACAAAGCGATATTTGCATTTTGACTCATCGGTTCATCGCCATCGCCACGCATGCCTACAGTTACTACTGATTCCCAATTTTTCATACGCTCCATACCCGCTCTCCAGAAATCGGCTAACACTTTCGGATTATTTTTATAATCCCACTTTCCATTGCCATACCGTCTCCATTCATCATGAGCACGCCCCATTGGTTCGTGATGCGAAGTACCTACTATAATCCCCATCTCATCGGCTAAGGTCCCATTTGCAGGATCATCATCATAAAAAGCATTTCCCCACATAGCAGGCCACATAAAATTACCTTTCAGGCGAAGTATAAGTTCAAATACTTTCTCATAAAATTTGCTGTTAAATCCACCAAATTGCTTGTGAGCCCAACTACTTAATGACGGAGCTTCATCATTCAAAAAGATACCTCTATATTCTACGGCCGGTTCTCCATCTGTATAAATTCCTCGTTTTATATAAATATTCTTTTGCTTCTTTATCGGAACATCTGCCCAATAATACCAGGGAGACACACCTATTTGTGCCGATAATTCGTACACACCATATACAGTTCCCCTCCTGTCACTTCCGGCTATGACCAAAGCTTCCTTTACTCCGGCAAATGGATTATGAATAGTCTGAATAATGAATTTTTCACGTTTGCCCCTCAATTGTGTACCATCTATCTTGCCTGCTTCCACTAACTGATCAATGTATCGACTATTACCAATCGTTCCAATAACAATCATTCGTTTCTCGTCCGTAGAAAATTGATTGTTAATAGCAGGTAGCACACCCGTCACTCCATTGATGTCTTTTTGTAGATTATTGATGCTTCTTATCACGGCAGGCGTTTCATTTTTATCTGCCAGCAACGAAGACACAACTCCTCCTTCGGCCATAATAAAGGCATCTTGTCTGTCGGACGTCATAAGAGGAGCTACCTGGGCATACAATGTTTGTTGTATGCAAAAGGTCAACAATAAAAAGGCAATTTTGTATCCGGACTTCATTATCTTTATCTAATAAAATTAATATTCATATCATACACGGCTGTTGAGCCGTAACGTTTAGATACTAAGTAATACATATCTTCTTTACCGGTTTTGCAAACTACGAAACAAAGATGTGGCAAAATTTCGCACATAGCAAATACAATAAAAAATATGGCTGACTGAAACTCAGACTGTGCAAAAATCTCGGTCAGCCATAAAATATCATAAATAGTACAAATGTTTTATTCACCCGACTTTAGGTGAGTAAACATCCTTTTTTATTTAATAACCCGGATTTTGATATTCGCTCTTTTCAGCTTGAGAATTACCCATTAAATCAATTTGATCTTGTGGAATAGGACGTAAGTCGTAATTACTTTTTATATCGCGGGTTATCATATCTGTTCCATTGAGAGAATAAGTAGTGGCACGATCACGCCATTTTCCGGTACGCTTCAAGTCAAACCAACGCATCTGTTCACCACACAATTCACGGGCACGTTCATCCAAAATGTAATCAATATTAATGCCATCAACTCCTGGCGTTTTTTCTGCCATAGTAGCTTCATTGCCCGGAGTAGCAGCGCGTTTACGTAGTACTAAAATATAATCGCGCGCTTTAGACGCATTCCCTAAATTTAACGCAGCCTCAGCGGCAATTAGATAAGTCTCTGATAACTTAGCTAAGAGGAAAGGACGACCGGATGCATCGTTCGGATCCTGTCTGTTAGGATCAAAAAACTTCTTAAGTGCCGGATAGACGGATCTATCCATCTGGCTTGGTGTCCATATACGATAATTTTTTGTAGCCCGATAAGCATCTGAGACTTCATGACTGAGCATTACAAAGGCTGTATCACCCGGATTAATAGGTTTATTTAGCAAGCCATTTGGAGAGGCGGTACCATTATTGAGCCATACAGTCTGAAAACTGGCATTAAAACGAGAATCATTTATTTTATCAGCAAATATATTATTTAACAAGCCAAAAGTAGGAGCAAAACGTATCCATGGACGTGAATATTCTATCGTTCTTACCAAGAAGCCAGATGTTCCGTTGCCCAATGTAAAAGATTGATAGTTAGGTACGAAATATGATAAAGAACGATCATCCTTGTTCACCGGTCCAGAACCGTATCCGGCAGCAGTTTCATTAAAGTTATATGCTTCGCTATGTTCGCAGGTAAACAATATTTCACTGTTCCGTTCATTGGTTGGTTTAATGACCTCTGCATAAGTCGGCTGCAAAGCTACTCCGTATGAGTTGGCTGTATAAGGATCACTTGGGCTCAATAATTTTTCGGCTTCGGTAAGCGCTAATTGATTATCACCATGTGTCAAATAAACTTTAGCTAAATAATGAATAGCCGTTGCGCGAAAAGCACAACCTGGTAAACGGGGACTTATTGGCAAATTTTCGGCGGCATACTTCATATCATCTATAATAGCCGCATATACTTCTTCCTGTGTGTTTCGCTTAGAAAGAGTAGTAGGAGTGGTATTAAATTTCAAATCACCAGAACCCATATCAAGAGGTACGCCACCAAACATTTGAACCATGTTAAAGTAATAATAGCCACGAAGGAAATAGGCTTCGGCAATTAATTCTTTACTCAAACCGGCCTCATTTCCAAATTCTATAATACCGTTACAAGTATTGATAAAAGAGAAAGGATAGACCCAAAACACATTAATGCTACCAGTAGCAGCGTTTATGCCACTACCGCCATTACCCGGAGTCATATCCAATTCTTTACTACCACCAGATGCAGCAGAAGTAAATTCGTCTGTTCCCAATACCGTACTGCACATAGTCGGTTCAGTTCCCGAAATATAACGCAAGCCATCGTATGCAGCTGTAAGACCTGCTTGTAATCCCGAAGTTGTTTTGAACAAATCCGGAGTCAATATCGAACGAGGTTGTTCATCTAAAATATCGCTGCATGAAGCAAACAAAAGTAGCGTTATCCCTATTAAACTATTTAAAATATATTGTTTCATATTTTCTATTTTTTTGTTAGATTACTTAAAATGTCAGATTTAAACCTAACAGGAAATTACGGGTAGGAGGTGTATTAACACCAATGGTCAATTGACGATCCATGATACCACTACCTGATTTAAGTCCATCGGAAGCAGCTTGAGCGCCACTACCTGTTGTTTCAGGATCTAGCCCTCCTGCATCCATATAAGGAGAGAAAAAAGTAAATGGATTCTGGCAAGTTATATAGATACGGGCAGCCTTACAGCCGGAAGGAGAAAGGAATTTTGTATCAAAGGTATAACCCAATGATATGGTTCTGACCTTCCAAAAAGAAGCATCGAAAAAACCTAATGTATTACCAAAGTTGTTAATTTCAGCCGTACTTTGATTTCCGGGCTGAGGATAAGTTCCTGTAGGATGTTCAGGAGTCCAGTAATCTACTTTGATTGAATTTCGGCGCGCATTGTTGATGTTCATATAACTTTGCGGCATGTGCATAGTACTAACCAACAAGCCTCCGGATTTGAAAAAGCTAACAATTGAGAAGTCAAAATTCTTATAAGAGAGACGAGTTGACAATCCTCCCGCAAAATCGGGTTCAAATGTTCCAAGTATTTCCCGGTCTCCGTCAGGAGTTATTTTTCCATCGGGTTCACCGTTAGGGCCACCACCAATATCAGCCACTTTTATCTGACCCGCAGTATATTCACCCAAATAAGGAGCCTCATTTTCCTGTACGATGCCTATCTTTTTATAATCATAGATTACATTAATAGGATGCCCTACAAATAATCCGTTTCCAATATCTTGGGTTACACCGCTATTGAGGGATACCAATTTATTGTGATTCGCATAAATATTGAAATCCATATCCCATCCAAAGTCTCCTTTATTTTTTGGTTGAATAATTTGAGCCGATACAGAAAATTCAAAGCCTTTATTTTCTGTTGAACCAACGTTTTGCCACATAGGATTAGACACACCGCTACTTTGAGGAAGACGTACCTGTACTAAAACGTCTTTAGTCTTTTGATAGTAGTAATCAAAATAACCGGTTATACGACCATCTAAAAAGCCAAAGTCAAGACCGAGATTATAATTCTGCGTATATTCCCATCCCAGGTTTTTATTAGGAAGGGTAGACACATAATAGCCATATTGGTTATTGCTATCAAAATTATAAGGAACCTGAGACAAACCACCCAATGTCGAATAAGGATTGATGGATTGGTTTGACGTTTGTCCGTAGCCGAAGCGTAATTTCAACTGACTGATGGCTTTGAAATTACTCATGAAAGATTCATTATTGATATTCCATCCGGCTGAAATAGCGGGATAATTATGCCATTGATGTCCGGGAGACAATACCGAGGAACCATCTGAACGGAACGTAACGGTGAGCATATAACGATTATCATAAGCATATTGCGCTCTTGCCATATATGATAACAAACCACGTTTATTGTATGATTGATCACCCGCATTAATTGTTTTCTCGCCGTTAGCAAGCCCAAGATTATAGTAAAACAGGTAATCCGCGGGCAAATCATTCGCATTCATCTGTGATTGATTATATTCAGATTGTTCAGCTGAATACATTGCAGTAACATTTAAACGATGTTTTTGAGCAAAAACTTTATCGTAATAGAGCAAATTTTCTACTGTCCAAACCGTATTATGACGGTTTTGAACCATAGCAGAAGATACACCACCATTTTGGAACGGAGTATCTGATCCATAATATCTACCGTAATTTTCCTGATAATAACTTAATCCTACGTTTAAACGGTATTTCAAGTTATTTGTAATTTTAATTTCGCCATACAGTGAATTGAAAGTAGCATAACGTTTTCTGTTTTCCTGCCACAAATCTTTATCTTTCAATAATAATGGATTATAGTAAGTATCAACATGACCTTCCGTTGGTATCTGGCGAATACTCCCATCATCATTATAAGCGGGCATAAGTGGAGAGAGAGTCAGAATATTGTTCATCAATCCGGCGCTTTCTCCATCTGTTATTCCGTAAGAGTTTTGAGAACTCAATCCGACTTTAACATATTTACCGATCTCCTGATCTATCGCTGTACGGAGTGAATAACGAGTATATTTTTGTCCGGGTAATACTGTGGTTTCATCGTAAAAACCGCCACCAAAAGAATAAGAACCTTTTTGTGTACCGGACGATATACTTAAATCATGATTAGTTACCATGGCGTTATTATACATTAGGTCCTGCCAATCAGTGGATTTTCCGGCATCAATAGAGGCTTGTTCCAGAGCAGTATATTTATCCTTATAGGTTTCATTTACAGTTGCATGATGTAGCGCCTGAAACTCTTCTCCGTTATACACTTCGTACTTCTTAGCTACGGTTTTAATACCGTAATAACCATTATAAGATACGGTCGGCATACCACCGGCAACCCCTCTGAAAGTAGTTATCAATATGACTCCGTTAGCACCACGCGAACCGTAGATAGCAGTCGAAGAAGCATCTTTCAATATGTCAATGCTTTTAATATCACTCGGCGCAATATCGTTTATGGAACCTGCAAACGGAATTCCATCAAGCACAATCAACGGATCATTGGTTGCATTCAATGAGCGCTCGCCACGAATACGGACTTGCATGGTAGCTCCTGGGCGAGTTGACGTTTGAGCCATTTCGATACCCGGTAAACGTCCTTGCAATGCAGTTGTTACATTGGTAGAAGGAACTTCTCGTATAACCTGTGAATTGGTAGATACAATGGCTCCACTGACATCCAATTTTTTCATTGTTCCGTAACCAACAACCACTACTTCATCAAGAACTTTAGTATCTTCCTTCAGCGTTATGGAAAAAGACGTTTTATCTGCGACCCTGATTATCTGAGTCTGGTATCCTATAAACGAAATAGTTAACTGACCTTTAGACGATACTTTTAAATTGAATGCTCCTCCAAGATCAGTAATAGTACCATTTGTTGTTCCTGTTTCGAGTACACTGGCACCAATAACAGGTTCACCTGAAGCATCTTTAACCACACCTTTCACGGTAATAGTTTGTGCAAGTGCCCATAAAGGTACAAGACATAACAAAAGAAATAGACCTAGCGGCCTCGAATAATGATTTGTGCTTTTCATAAAATCATTGATTTAATTAATAATAGTAACAATTATTTAAATTCATTGAGAGAGAAATAAGATTCTATTCCCATAGTTCAATAACATAATGACTCAAGTAAACATTTACTGTTTCATCAATGCAAACATACAACATCTGAGAATAATAGCTCTTTGTTTTTGTTTCATTCTATTGAGCTGTAGTTACATTGGCTTGCATGTACGTTACAAAGTGCTTCAGATACGTTACATGCACTGAATTAAAACAACATGAAAGATAATATCCGGATTTCACACTCCGAAAAAAGGATGGAGTATCATGCGATTCCTCCATCCTTCTAATTACCTATTGCTCTCTATCCTGTTGCAATCAATATTGTAGTTCACCGCTAAAATCCTCGCTTACATCTTTACCGGCTAAACCATCGGCAAAACCTTTATAAGCATATTTCCTTGCATAATCGGCATCCCAAAGACAAGGTGCATCATCAGGCAACCAATTTTCATGTTCCTCTGCTGCATCAGAAACACTCCATACAGTAATGCCATATTGCTGTACTTCAGGAATATACTTCTTATACGAATCAACTACGTATCGATAAATATCCGATTGTGCAGCATACTGAACATCCGTGGGCGATGAGGTTCCAAGAGCAACATCAAATTCAGATACTTTTATAAGTTTGCCTGTTGCAGCCAAAGTCTGGAACATCTTATCTATTTGCCCCTTCAAAGTGGCAATGCCGCTATCGTCCTTACCGCTAAGACTTAAGTGCATCTGCGTACCTATGCCATCTACTTTTGCTCCTTTGCTTTCTATGTAATTAACATATTCTATTAAACCAGCCAATTTAGCCTCATTGGTTTCCAGATTATAATCATTAATAAATAACTTATCCGTATCCCCATTTCCATATTGACGTGCCAGCTTAAATGCAGTGACAGCATAATCTTTACCCAGATACTTAATCCAGGAAAAGACATCATCACCGGTAGATTCTGAGCCATCACGAAGTTCTCCGCTTTCTCTCATTGGTTCATTCACAACATCCCATGCTTTCACATTCTCCTTGCAGTGAGTTACCATTTTAGAGATCCAGTCGGTCATAGCATCACCTATAATCTGAGTCTTCTCTTCATCCGTTTTTTCAATAACAATAGCCGCACGAGTCAAAGCACGACTCTTAGTAGTAACGTTTTTACTCAAAACAATATTATCAATATAAAACGTGCAAGCCGTTTCACCAAAGTCAAAAAGCAACTTCGTACGATCAGCCGTAGATGGCGTAATAGTCTTTTCCACCTGAGTCCAAGTTGTTCCAACACTGATTCCACCATAGTAATTAGCACTATTATCTGCTGATTGAATCTCTACCTGCAAAGCTGCTGTCGTATTAGCCTTTACCATAAAAGTAAGAGTATAGTCAGCATCTTGTTCGAGAGGTGTATCAAAAGTATAAACTTGTTGCGCATTATAATTACTAGCTGCAGCAGGATTAGTAAGTACCATTGCATATCCTTTATTGCCATAACCTTCTCCTTCTGCAGAAACATCTCTTGTGGAACCGTTGCCCCAACCGCCCCAGCCGTCGAGATTACCTTTTTCAAAATCTCCGTTTGAGATAAGATTCACTACTGCAGGAGTAGCATCTTTATCTACTACCTTAATATTATTAACATCAATACTATAAGTCACATCAGGCAGATAACCAAAATCAAAATTCATCTTGAAGCTGTTTCCGGTAAAAGCATCATCATTTTCGTTAAGTGTAAAGACAACCTGCTTCCAGGTTGAAGTAGTCTCGAAAGCTTCTGAGGCTGATTCGCTATCGGCATACCATTTTATCCATGGATAGCCGTTAGTCAAACCGCTAAAAGAAATACGCCCCTTGCCTGCTTTATCACTCTTTATATAAAAAGAAACTTCATACGTATGACCACTCACAACGGGAATATCCGGAGTCGCAATCTGAAGATCCCAGGCATTCGATGAAGTTGAACTAGAAATCATAACAAGTGCTTTATCCGCATTGGAGAGTCCTTTATTATCTTCGACCGTAATACCCGCACCTTGATTATTACGACTCCATCCGCTAAAAGAGCCATCTTGTAGACCAGCCAAATCAAGAGAGTTACTACCGGCATCACCAGGAATGACCGTCGGTGCTATCAAACCGTTAAGATAAGCTGCATTCTGATTTTGGTGCCATACTAGAGTATGCCCAAAAACAGATAATCCTGCTGCATTCGTTTTAGCAAACAAATTGTCAATGTTTGTAAAATCAAGCGAACCATCGGCCTTTACTACAGCAGCGTGCTTCATCGCATAACCAATAGTGATTTCATTAAAGTTTTCGTTTACCAATTGATTATACGCGTCATTACTAGTATATTCATTCAAATCAATACCACAGCCTAATTTAAAATTAGCATTAGACAAATAAGATTTTAATGGTTCATAACGCGAGATGGCCTCTTGCAATCCCAAAGGAAGTTCTGAAGATGCTATTTCTCCATGCGTAGGGTCCTTGTGCCAATTCATCTTTTCATCATCGCATGAAGTAATAATGGCTGCCAAAAATATAATTATCGGAATTATTTTTATGTATTTCATAATGATTTCAATTTTAAATTATCACTCTGCGGCTACTGTAGAAGGAAAGTCCGAATAAGCAGGAACTCCCAATGGAACGATACGCCAATTATCGATATAAATTCTAACAGAAGTTTCTTTGGAAGGAAATTCCACTGTTCCGTCAGCACTACTGCCAGTTACCTTATCTAATGTAAAATCTGAATTTTCAAAATAAAAACCAAAATTATAATAAGAAGCTGCGTCACGAAGTGCCACCACATCAGCAAAAGTAAGTGATGAAACATTGCTTTGTGCTGCAAAGTAATAGAACTTGCTAAACGGAATAGTTACGGTAACCCATCCTGAGGAAGAATACGGAACAGCACTCCCATCAACAACCCAGGGTACATAATTGTAGCATTGCTTATTATCGGACGAAGCCCATTCACCACCATTCAAACCATTTATAAGACAGACTTTCAGAAAACCTGTTTCATTCCAAGGTAAAGTGGCAGGCACATAAATATCGAACTGGAATCCTACAGAATCGATCGGAGTAGTATAAGGTATGCCTAAGGTAGCTTCACTCCAATCGTCTACGCCATTGCCCGCAGTCCAAACTTCAGAACAACGATTTTTACCTGCACTTACAGGTAGTTGCTTAGCAGCAGGAAGTACACAATAATTACCTTGGGATGTATTTCCTTCGCCAATACTGGCTGACTCCAAATCATCAGGCGTGATCATGCTTGCAGTTGTGCCCCATGAACCTTGTTGCCCTTTTCCATCAAAGTCAAGAATAATACCTTTCTTATAATTAAAATAGGCAGGAGAATAAGCTCCTCCGTTAGCACATTCTACAAAAAGAGAACCGCCGTTGTCTGATACGTTTTCCGGAACAGTAACCATAAAATAGCTACCATCATCGCTCTGAGTAATACCATCAGTCACCTCCACATTTCCGGGAAACACAACTTTTGTAACTTCCTCCAGACCTTCACCATATACAATAATCGGTTCACCGGCTTTAGCCATCGTATTGGAAATACTGCTAATACCAGGAGCGGAAGAACGAATACTAAATTGATACGTATAATCACCCGAATCCTTCACTAAACGAATGGTATTGCGCACACCCTCATCAGCATCTGTAGTAGGCGTATTCTTATTTACACTAACAATAAAAGATTTATCGGAAACAAATACCGGATTAAAATAACAGCTATAACCATTTATATAAACCTTTTTCAAACCAGTAAAGCCTTCCCCTTCTATACGAATCAACTGCCCTAAACGAGCAAAATCAACTAATCTATCAGGAACATCGGAATCTGCATTCTCTAAGTATACCCCCGAGACTGTCATTGAGGAGCCATTGTTATCATCATCATTACTACAAGAGACATGTGTAAACGAAAGGATAAAGAGACCCAGTAGCAAAGTTAATGTGCGCAGACTATTTTTTAAAAGTAAGCTTTTCATACTTTAATATCTTTTTAATTAAACAAATCAGTAATTCTATCTTCTTTAAATTCGTAAGAGACAGGATCAGCCTTTAATAATGGGTTCTGAACAGTTTCCGATTCAGGATAAGGCAACAAAAATATACTTTCATCGATAGTTCCAACAGAACGATTACCTGGGTCACGACTATCATCAATTGTTAAGGTCTGTGAGTTTTCATCCCAAAGTACGGGCGTTATCACATCTCGCTGTTGATTTTTAATATAATTAATGACCTCCTGCTGTTTATAGTATGCCCTACGTACCAAGTCATACCAATATTGTCCTTCCATGCAAAGCTCCATACGACGTTCGTGACGAATATCTTCATACGTAATTACATCTTTAGGCTCTAAACCTGCACGGGTACGAATTTTATTAAAATATTTCAAAGCCATTTCATCTGTTGTACTAGCATTATTACCCAACACCGCTTCTGCATAAATAAGATAAACTTCAGCTAAGCGCATCATATACGTATTGATAGGGCAATCTTGCTGTGAAATCTTTGCATTGTCTTTGGTAGAACCACAAACATACTTTTTTACATTTAGCGCCTCATCTGTTTTGTCATAGGTATATCCACCATTGGCTATTTGAATTTCATCATAATGATCACCATAAGCCATCCAAGTAGCTTTTCTACGGAGATCACCAACTTCATACTCCCATACCACATTTGGTTGAGCACGCGTCCAATAGCCCCAAGCCGCTGCATCATTTGTTATCTCAGATCCACAAGCTAAATAAGATTGCAACGTATTTGCTTCTCCATATGCACCATTTGGAATCCATTGAAGAGCAAAAACAGACTCTGCATTATTATTATTCTCAATCTTGAAAAGATCTTCATAATTATCCAATATTTTGAAGTCACTTTCTGTAATTACTTTATCAGCAGCCTTTTTGGCTAAATCCAGATATTCTTGACTACGTGTTCCACTATTAGGGTTATCACTATATCCGGCATAAGTAAGATATACGCGTGAAAGCAAAGCATAAGCGCTATATTTATTAACGCGACCCTTAGCCGTAGCCGTTTTAGGCAGATATTTTGCAGCAAATTCCAAATCACGCATAGCAAATTCAAAAACGTCCGAAGTTGGATTGGTATTCACAATCGGATTGCTTATTAAATCATTTGTATTCTCACTAACAATCACATTTCCCCATAACATAGCCAAATAGCTATAAGCTACTCCACGCATGAAGCGAGCCTCACCAATGTATTCATTTTTAATATCCTGATCACTAAAGGAACTCCCCTCAATACCTATAATAACTCTGTTAGATTGTTGAACAACATTGTATAATGCTCCCCAAGCAGAAACCAACGGACCGGTAAGCCCCGTTTCATTCAAATCAGTAAAAGGATAAATATAATCGGAGTAAGGTGCATATAAATTAAATCCACGCCCATCACCCATCCCGTAATAGAACTTATCATTAAAATCAAACCAGACCTTATTATATAGGGCTGCTGTAGCTGCGCTAAAATCCTCTTCACTCTGATAAAAATTATCTCCCGTGATACTCGAATTATTTTCTGTATCCAAGAAATCGCTACATCCTGTAAAAGTTAAAGAGGTTACCAGTACAAGTGCGTATATATATTTACTTGCTTTCATATTCATTTTCTTTATAAATTTAGAATGTAAGATTTAAGCCAAATGTATAAATTCTGGGAGAAGGATAACGGTAGTTATCAAAGCCAGTCAACAAAGCATCTTGATTAGAAGAGCCAATCTCCGGGTCATAACCTTTATATTTTGTGAAAGTATACACATTTTGAAGATTACAATAAAGTTTCAAATTCTGAAGCCCTAGTTTATTTACCCACTTATTAGGAAAAGTATAACCTAGAGAGATTGACTGAATACGCAGATAAGAACCATCCTCAACAAATTTGTCACTAAAGCGGTAATTATTGTCATTTGTAGCAGTGGAAGCCGCCATACGAGCGCCGTGAGGATTACCTCCTATAATTTCTACATTACGGTAATCATCAGGCCCATCAGCATTAATCAGTCCAAGTTTGGCATAATCCAAGGCATCTTTAAGTAAATTAGTGCTTTCACGTGGGTTCTCAAGATCTTTGCGTGTCCAATTTACGACTTCATTGCCATAACTGCCGTTCAGATAAATACTTAAATCGAATCCTTTATAAGAAAAAGTATTTCCTATTCCATACGTAAAATCAGGTTCCGGATTACCAATATAATCTCTATCTTGTTCGTCAATGATTCCATTTTTATCACGATCTTCAAAAATATAATCCCCAATCCAAACACTGTTTTTACCAATCGACATGTCTGCAGGAATTGCTGTAGGTTTGATATTGCCCTCAGCATCTTTATAATAAAAATCCGTAGCTTTTTCAAAGCGTCCAATTACTTTATAACCATAAAATTGTCCTATAGCCTTTCCCACAGCCGTACGGGTTATAATAGTTGTTTTAGAACCACTTTGGTACGTCTTATTTATGAGACTTGATTCTGTATCCAGTTCTTTCACTTTATTACGATTCAGAGAAAATATAAAACTACTTTTCCACTGAAATCCCCTTTTATCGATATTCACTGTATTTAAAGTCAACTCAATACCTTTATTTTCAAGAGATCCAATATTCTTCCAAGGTGCGGAAGTTGAACCTGCACCAGTAGTACCTACATAAGCGGGAAGAGGTACCTGTAACAACAAATCTTTAGTCTTCTTATAATAGAAGTCTGCAATAAATTCTATACGATTCTGGAACAAATTAAGATCAAGACCAATATTGCCGGAATAAGTAGTTTCCCACTTCAAGTCCTGATTAGGTGTGTTTGCTGCTAGCAAACCAGTTCCCCAAATAGTACCAACAGAAGAATAAGTAGCAAGATAAGCATTATTTTCTGTGTTTTGATTACCAACAGCTCCCCAACCCACACGTAATTTCAGATTATTGATAACATCATTATCTTTTAAAAAATCTTCATTAGAGATTTTCCACGCAAAAGCAGCTGATGGAAACCATCCCCAACGATTGTCTTTATAAAATTTGGAAGAGCCGTCACGACGCATCGTAAAAGTGAGCAAATACTTATCATTATATGAATAGAATAGACGACCGAAATAAGAAAGAATGGAACTTTCGCCACTGTTACCGTTATTTTGAGCCGTCGAGGGATCTCCTAAAGTTAAATCCGTTGCACTGTTCGAGAGATATCCTTTGCGGCTACCATATAAATATTCCCAATGACTTTTTTGCATTTCCTGGCCCAGCATGGCCGTAATATTATGCAGGCCAAAAGTGTTATTATAAGTCAGTATATTCCTCCAACTCCAATATTTATTATAAGATTTTGAATAATCTCCTTCACGTGTATCATTTTCTATTGCGCCAAAAGTATATGAAGGAGAAAATTTATACGTATTAGTGATACCATAATCAAAAGACAATTCTGTTTTGAAAGTTAACCCTTTAATTATTGTGGCTTCTGCATAAGTATTGGCACGGATGCCCATTTTCTCATTTCTATTATCGTTAAGCATGGCCAATCCAACAGGGTTATTTTGTACATAATCATCTGTATCCGGGCCATCAAAAGTACCATCAGCATTTCGGACAGCTACATTCGGAGTCTGCTTCAAGGCAGTTTCAATCAAAGATTCATCCGATACAGTTAGCTTCTGACGGGAATTACTAAATGCAAAGTTGATTCCCATCTTCAAATATTTCTTCACTTGCGAATCAAAACTACCCCGCAAATTCAGACGACGAAAACCAGAACCTATAGCAATGCCATCCTGGTTCAGATATCCTGCGCCTAGCGCATAATTACTTTGTTCATTTCCCCCCGTAACCGAGAGATTATGACTAGTCATCATTGCCTTTTGAAACATCTCATCCTGCCAATCAGTACCTTCACTTAGTAAATCCGGACGAACGAAATTATCATCGGCCGTTACAATTCCCCAATAATTACCTGAATAGTCTTTACCCGATTTCACATTTTTAAGTTCGGCATACTCACGAAGATTGAGCATATCCAGTTTCTTGGGCATCTCTTGCCACCCGACATAACCATCATACGTTATTTTTGCTTCACCATTTTTTCCACGTTTAGTGGTAATGATAATCACACCATTAGCCGCACGAGCTCCATAAATGGCTGTAGCGGAAGCATCCTTCAGTACATCCATAGAAACGATATCCGATGGATTAATAGAAGACAAAGCATTATCGGTACCAGAACCGGTAGAACCATCAATAATAACTCCGTCGATCACAAAAATAGGTTCGTTAGAAGCATTCAATGAGCTAATGCCACGAATACGAATAGAAGAACTGGCACCCGGCATACCACTATTTTGTTGTACCTGTACACCCGCAGCTCTGCCCTGAAGTACCTGGTCAACAGATGTGATTACCGATTTCGAAATAGCATCACTAGATACGGAAACAACAGAACCGGTCAGGTCACTGCGCTTCATTTGTCCATAACCAACTACCACAACTTCATCAAGGACTTTAGTATCCTCTTTCATGACAATATTGAAATGAGTCTTTCCTGCAACAAAAATTTCCTGCTTTTGGTAGCCTATAAATGAGAAATTCAGCTTAGCTTTAGCAGAGACCTTAAGAGTAAATCCTCCTTCAAGATCAGTAATGGTTCCATTGTTTGTGCCCACTTCCAGTACACTGGCACCTATAACAGGCTCTCCTGAAGAATCTTTTACCACACCTTTCACTGCAATAGTCTGTGCAAATGCCCATATAGGTATAAGGCATAACATAATAAATAGACCTAACGGCCTCGAATAATGATTTGTGTTTTTCATGAAATCATTGATTAAGTTAATATTGAGAATATATACATTTCCTGAGAGAGAAGAACTTATGTTTTCATCGTTTGCTATAAATTAAGATTAAACAAATTAACAGTATCTAATTTTACTATACAAACATACGAATTAGTTCTGCAGTAACCTTATACTCTTGTTGCATACTATTAGTCTGGGGTTACATTCACTTATATAGACGTTACAAAGTATTTTTGCTGCGTTACATAGAGCCATTTCCACTTTTAAATAGCAATAATTATAAATAGTTGTATGGCTTTTACCTCAAAAACAATTCCATTTATTTCGCTATAAATAAAGTATTTGTATATCTTTGTTTCCTCGAAGTTAACAACATCTTGATATGAAAAAAATCTCTTTAGAAATCACTGTCTTTTTTATATTAATGATGCCTTTTTGTACAAAAGCACAGATAGGCAGATTTTATTCTACCGATAAAGAATTATCAAATAGCCTAATTAATCAGGTATATCAAGATAAAAAAGGTTTTATCTGGATTGCTACAGAAAACGGGCTAAATCGTTTTGACGGAACACGTTTTTCTATCTACAAACACAATTCCGCTGACAGTACAAGCATTAAAAACAACTATGTACGTACACTTTACGAAGATAATCTCGGCCGATTCTGGATAGGATGCATCAATGGATTACAAATATACGACCGGGCAACAGATTCTTTTAAAGAAATATTCATTCACCGTAAAGATGGGCGGATAAACCCCCATATAACCTCTATTGTTGAGCGCTCTAATGGAGATGTATGGATTACAACCTCCGGACAGGGAGTCATTTCTTTAAAAAAAGGAAAGCCATTACAAGATTTCCATACGGAATCGGAGTTAACACAGAAAATGCATAGCAATTTTCTGAATGTGATCTTCGAAGATTCCAAACATAATTTATGGATTGCCACAGAGGACAAAGGTCTTTTTCGCTATTTTCCCGAAAATGGGCAACTAAAACAATATAAAGCCCCATACGATCTTTTAAGCGATGATGTTTATGCCATTTGCGAAGACAGAAAAGGAAACATTTTCGTAGGAACACTTACAGGAGGGCTTTTTAAATTGCCGGCAAAAAACAAAAAAGATGATGAAGAGCCTAAATTCCAACCAGTAATTTATAAAAAAAATATATTACTCAGCATCCGTACTCTTATGATAGATAAGCAAGGGCGTTTATTCATTGGTTCGGATGGCGAAGGATTAAAAGAATACAATGCGGACAAAAACATTATTGAAGACAGTGAAATAAATGCAGCACCATTCGATTTTTCAAAATCAAAAATACATTCACTCATAGAAGATAAAGATAATAATCTCTGGCTTGGCATTTTCCAGAAAGGAATTATATTAATTCCCGGAACCCCTAACAAATTTGGATACTACGGTTATAAATCAATCCGAAAAAATACCATCGGATCAAGTTGTGTAATGGCTATTTGTACAGACGAAACAGGAACTACCTGGGTAGGTACAGACAATGACGGACTTTACACTATTAATGACGAGGGAGAGCAATTGGCACATTATAGTCAACAACCGGGAAATCCTCATTCCGTACCAGGTACCATTATGTGCATATATGAAGATTCAAACAATGATCTCTGGATTGGATCTTATTTTAACGGACTAGCTAAAGTGAATAAAAAGACCGGGCAGTGTGAATACATTACCAGTCTATCGCACAGTAACAACGGTAGTAGTGGCAACGAGAAAGTACTCTGCATCACCGAAGACGATCATAAAAATCTATGGATAGGAACCTCTGGATCTGGAGTTTACAAAATGAGTCTAAAAAATAGAAAAGTAATACATTACGAATCCACACGTAGTGAGAATGATGACTGGAATATAGATAAGCTACCTAACGACTGGATAAATTGCATTGTGAAAGATCGAAGCGGAATGCTTTGGATAGGAACCTACAAAGGATTATCCTGCTTCAACCCAGACAAAAATACATTTATTAATTATAAGAATAAAAATAACTTACTACCGGGATATGTAGTATACACTATACTTGAAGCATCCGATGGACGTATATGGGCCGGTACTTCCGAAGGGCTCGCTTGTTTTGACCGAAAACGATCAACTATTACGCGTTTTACCACTGCCAACGGACTGCCCAGTGATGTTATTTGCGGATTGGCTGAAGACGAACGAGATAACATCTGGATAAGTACTCATCAAGGCATCTCCAAATTGATCGTTAAGAAGAATAAATATATCAATTATTATGCTTGCGATGGCATTCAAGGCAATGAATTTACCCGCGGAGCAATATACAAAGATAAACGCGGTAAAGTTTATTTCGGTGGAACAAACGGTATCACCACATTCTTCCCAAAAGAAATTACGGAGCAAAAAAAAGAACTAAAAGTTGTTATCACTGAGCTTTATCTGGCAAACCATGCAGTCAGAAAAGGAGATAAATCAGGAGGCAACGTAATAACAGATACGTTGGTAATGGATGCCAATAGTTTTACTCTAGCACATAATGAAAACACTTTTAGCATCGAATTTTCTGTTTTAGAGTTTAACAACCCTGAACGTATAAGCTATCAATATAAAATAGATGAATTAGGTAATGAATGGATAAGTAATCACCCCGGAGTAAACAGGGTCACTTTTAGTAACTTAAATCCAGGCAAATATACGTTTCGTGTGAGAGCATGCGATCATGACAACTATTCCAATATACGCACCGTGACTTTCATTATCACTCCTCCCTGGTATCAAAGCTGGTGGGCAATATGTATCTGGTCTATGCTGATTATAATCATGATATATGCCATTACCATGTATATTCTCTCACGCATACGTCACAAACAAGAGTTACTTAGACGTGAACATCTGGAACAAATAAGTGAGGCCAAACTACAGTTCTTCATTAATATTTCTCATGAAATACGTACTCCAATGACACTCATCATAAGCCCACTAGAGAAACTATTAACTGAACATTCTGAAAAACAAGGTACCTATTTAATGATGTATCGCAATGCACAACGCATTTTGCGCCTCATTAACCAGCTCATGGATATCCGAAAACTAGACAAAGGACAAATGCATCTAAAATTCCGTGAAACAGATATTATCGGCTTCATCGACGATCTGATGCAAACATTCGATTATCAGGCTCAAAAGAAAAACATTTCATTTACTTTTACTTCAGAAATAAATAAAAACGGTTCACATGCTTCATCTTCACAAGCTACAGATCTTTCAAGAAAAGAAGAATTGAAAGTATGGGTGGATTTAAATAATTTCGACAAAGTGTTACTCAATGTGCTTTCAAATGCCTTCAAATATACACCCGAAGGAGGAAGCATTTCAGTAAAACTAACAACCGGACAAGATGAAAACATACGAGGACCGCTTAGAAACTACTTCGAAATTAGTGTTTCCGACACAGGAATAGGGATTGATAAAAATAAGATAGAGCAAATATTCGAACGCTTCTACCAGATTAATAACGATCTTACCAAGTCAAATTTCGGAACAGGCATCGGATTACATCTTTCACGTTCATTGGTGGAGCTGCATCACGGTACCATAAATGCTGAGAACAGAAAAGAGGGTTCCGGAACACGTTTTATCATCCGTTTGCCACTAGGTTTCAGCCATCTGAAAGCAGATGAACTCGAATATCCTTCAGAAGCATCAAATTCGGAGTCTACGCCTTCTACCTTAACTCTGGAAAAAGAAACCGTTCAACTAAGAGAAGAGGAAGAAGAAGAAAACAAGAAAATAAAAGCAAAAACTCATTATCGTATTCTTATTGTAGAAGATGAAGATGAAATACGTCACTATATTCGCGACGAACTAAGTGAAGATTATCACATAGCAGAGTGTGTTAATGGGTATGAGGCGCTTGAATACATATTAAAAGAAAAACCAGATATGATTATCAGTGACGTAATGATGCCTGAAATGGATGGCATTGCACTTTGCCGCAAAGTGAAACAAAACATCAATGTGAATCACATCCCTATCATTTTACTAACAGCCAAATCAAAAACAGAAGATCGGCTCGAAGGATTAGAAATAGGTGCAGATGCTTATATTGTAAAACCATTCAATACAGAACTGCTACGTATTACTATCAGCAACCTCATTAATAACCGCGAAAGACTAAAAAGTAAATATTCCGGAGAAAAACAAATAGAAGAGAAAATGGCAAAGATCGAGATGAAATCGGCCGATGAAATTCTAATGGGGAAAATTATGAGAACCATTAATGAGCACCTCTCCGATGCCACTTTGAATGTAGAATTACTAGCAGCGAATGCCGGTATGAGCCGTGTGCACATGCATCGTAAACTCAAGGAACTTACCAATCAATCGGCACGCGACTTTATCCGGGGTATTCGTCTAAAACAAGCAGCCACCCTGTTCAAAGAAAAAGATCTTACCATATCTGAAGTGGCATACGCCACCGGATTCTCCAATTTATCACATTTCTCCAATTCTTTCAAAGAATTTTATGGGATGTCGCCTACGGAATACAAAGAGCAAACATTTCATCATATGGGAGAAGCAGGAAGACAATCACATGAAGCAGAGACAACATAGCAAACGACTTGTTACACAATCGTTCTCAATCGTCCTTCACAATTAAAGCTCGATGGCATTCGTATAAGTGGAGGTATCTATGCACCGGCCATGTCGAACTCATTCAGACTCCCTCCGGAAAATGATTTGCCGTATTTTTAGGCTGTCGCCCTTATGCGAATAATTTGTATAACACTGGCCGAGGAACATTTTTACTGCCTGTAAGTTGGCAAAACAGAGTGTGGGAGAAAAGAAGTACTCACCGTAGTGAGCACAACAGATGGAAAGCAACAAGAAGCAGGCACACATCTTTTGAAAAAGACAGAAAAAAACGTCCCACTTTTGCTGCGCATCACAGGCAAAGCCGGGATGTATAATTTTGATTATTCTATTGACGGAATCCACTGGCAAATTATTACCGCAAAGGTAGATGGTACCATACTAAGTACACAAAAAGCCGGTGGATTCACCGGATGTATTATCGGAATGTATGCAGGCAAGTAGCGAGAGCGCTATTTACCTATTATCAAAGCGGACTGCGCAGGAACATATACTTCAGGGCCATAGGTTGTTCCTAACCAGCCTTCTGCATTTATCAGACCATCTTTGCAAAATACAGTATACTTACCTTCTGACACAGCCACTTTAGCCGGCTGCAAACGAGCATTGAGAATAACAATAATATCTTCCAAAGCATCACCATTGGCATGTTCTTTTAATCGGAAAGCGATGAGATTGCTCCCCTCTATTGGCAGAAACTCTAAATGCTTACGCACCAATTCCGCATTGCCCATACGAAAAGCAGGATGTGCTTTGCGAAGTGCTATCAATCCTTTATAATAAGCAAAGACATCAGAATGAATCGTTTTCAATCGCCAATCAATAGCATTTATCGAATCAGGGCTTTGAAAACTATTAGCTACCCCTTTTTTATCGCGCATCAATTCCTCGCCGGCGAGAATAAAAGGTATTCCCTGCGAAGTAAAGACAACCGTCTGAGCTAACTTATCCAACTTCACTAATTGTTCGGGAGTAATGCCCGGCACGCTCGCTTTTAGCCTGTCTACCAAGCACATATCATCGTGACACGAAACATAACTAATCATCTGTGTCGGTTCTCCCGCCCAAGCCGTTTTACTATAATTCACCGAATCATAATGCACCTGTGGATGTTGCACACCACCTACAATACCAAACATGACACTTTCCTCGTTTCCCGGAACTCCGGCCAAAAAGCCTCCTTTGTTATTCTTATCAAACGGCCCGCGCAGCCCGTCACGCAATTCATCAGAAAAAAAGGCAATGCCCGGCATCTGTTTTGCATTTACCTTCATCGCCAATAAATTACCCGGCAACTGAGGCGCTTCAGCCGCCCAGCCTTCACCATAGATGAATACAGACGGGTCGATTGCATTCACAGCCTTGCGGATATCATTCATTGTCTGAATATCGTGTATTCCCATCAAGTCAAAGCGAAAACCATCGATGTGATATTCACTCATCCAATAGAGTACAGATTCAATCATAAACTTTCTCATCATCGGCCGTTCGCTAGCCGTTTCGTTGCCACAAGCTGAGCCATTGGCTAAAGTACCATCCGGTTTATGCCGATAAAAATAGCCCGGAACCGTACGCTCAAAATTACTCTCTTCTACATTATAGGTATGGTTGTACACCACATCCAGCACCACCCGTATGCCTGCTTTATGCAAGGCCTGCACCATCTCTTTAAACTCCCTGATGCGCACCGACGGTGTAAAAGGATCCGTAGCATACGAACCATCCGGAACATTGTAATTTACCGGATCATATCCCCAGTTATATTTACCATCTTTCAATTTTGTTTCATCCACCGATGCATAATCAAAAGACGGCAACAAATGCACGTGAGTTACTCCAAGCTCTACTAAGTGATCAATGCCCGTACAAAGTCCCTCCGCATTTTTCGTCCCTCTTTCCGTCAAAGCCAAATACTTTCCCTTATTTTTAATACCCGATGAAGTGTGCATCGAGAAATCACGATGATGCATCTCGTAAATAATTATATCCGAAGGAGATTTAAGTGGAGGACGCTTGTCTGTTTCCCATCCTGTAGGATCGGTAGATCTCATATCGATGATTGCTGCCCGTTTACCATTAACTCCCACAGCACACGCATTAATACCAGGTGTATCACCCATCCATTTATCATCGATCTTTGCATTAAAAGTATAAAATTTACCAAGCAGATTCTTAGCTACAGTTACCCTCCAAGTTCCATCCGCCAAAAGCGCCATCGGAACCGTTTGATAAGCATGCCCTTCGGAACCGGAATCGAAAAGCATGAGCCGCACTTCATCCGCAGTTGGAGCCCACAAAGCAAAACTCGTACCCGAAGCCGTATATTCCATCTCTGTTAAACCATCTTCACGGATAGGATATTGCTCATAAGAAGTATACTTTTTTTTAGTCGGAGCACAAGCCGTTATAATGAACATCAATATTCCGATAACGACAATATCATTCAGTTTCATCCTTTAAATTTATTTATTCACAAAACATCGTTCTTCCTTCATTTCACCTTATCAGGATTTTTTGCGATAAAATCCTTCCATCCGTTATAATTCTTTTCCATAACGGGACGTCCCATTTGCAAAAAATGACAATAAGCCGCAGCCAAACCATCCGTAGCATCCATAAATGCCGGCATATCTTCTTTTGAAATATGCAACATACGCTGAAGCATATCGGCCACTTGCTCTTTAGATGCCTGCCCGTTGCCGGTAATAGCCATTTTAATCTTTAACGGAGCATATTCTACTATCGGAATATCCCGACTTAAGGCAGCAGCCATGGCCACTCCCTGTGCCCTCCCCAACTTCAGCATTGATTGCACATTCTTTCCAAAAAACGGGGCCTCAATAGCTACCTCATCAGGCAGATAGCTTTCTATAACACCAATCACCCGTTCAAAAATCGTTTTCAACTTTAAATAGTGATTCTCATACTTTCTGAGATCGATGACCCCCATAGCCATCATTTCAGGTTTAGTGCCAATGATTTTAAGCAGACCATATCCCATGATCGTCGTACCGGGATCAATGCCCAGAATAATCTTCTCTTTGACCGGTTGAATCACAGCATTACTTCCATTAACGTAGGAAATCCCACGACTTTATTACTAAAAACTTTAATTAGTTCTTCATTCAATTTCATCCCCTGTTCCGTATGCCAGCGGTGTAACAAAGCAGAGCTTTCAACTTCCCATTGGAGAGAGTAAGACGAACCATTCTCTTCCTGATGGCTCAGTATTCTGCACAATCGAGGCATCTTCAATATTCCATTTTCTTCTACTTCAGGAATATAGCATTCTCTCATCCAGATTAGAAAATTCTTAATGATTTCATCTTCAACGTGATAAGTGGTATT